>JAYVRT010001006.1:0-3273 GCA_043776025.1 Archangiaceae bacterium
TTCGGACCTACCGCGCGACCGAAGTTGCCCTCTATCATTCGCTCGGAAAGCTCCCCGATCCTCATGACCTATCCGCCCACAGATTCTGCTGAGGACCCAAGAAAGGTGGCCTGATGCCTCGAAACTCAGCTCGAGACCGAACGTCGATCGGCACTGCCGCGTTCTCAAAACCTCCCCGACTCAGCCGTACCGGACCTGAACCGTCTGGATCAACGAGATCAGCGCCTTCTTCGCGCCCTCGGTCGTCGGGTGTTTGACCAGTGCCCACCCTTCACCCTCGTAGCTCGCGTTGCGCGCCTCGCCGACTCTCGGGACGCGCAGCTCGACCAGCGCGGGGCCCACCAACTCGACCGCGCGTTCCAGGCCCTCGACGCCCACCACGTGCCCACCGCCGCCGTGCCCGCGGAAGAAGGCCGCCCCGGCAGCACAGGTTCGCGTCAGCGGGGTGAAGCGATCGAACGCGATCAGCTCGGCCCAGACGGAGATCATGTCGACCCCGTGGGTGAGGCTGATCAGCGGCATGATCTGAACTCCGGGAGGCCGAGCGCCAACCTCGTTGACCCACATCGCGCCGTCGTCGCCGAGGAACCACTCCATGTGGGTGAGCGCGGTGCCTGTCACTCTCGGGTCGGGGCCGAACAGCGCCTCGAGCGCCGCCTCGTTGATCGGAGCGAAGCGCGTCCAGATTGGCTCCGATTCCAGCGGGAGCAAGACGCAGTATTGAATCCAGGGGGTCTCGAGCACCTCGAGCGGAGAAGGAAAGTAGCGGGTCCCCGAGCGCCAGACGGCCTTCCCGTGAATCGAGACCGTCTCGCAGGTGTGCTCGCGCCCGGCCACGAACTGCTCTGCCTGAAGAGGACGGTGCGGCGTGGGCAACAGGCCGAGCTCGGCGAGCGACCCCAGATCCGCCTCGCTCTCGAGCCGCTGGGTGGACTTTGCGCCGAGCCCTGCCCGCGGCTTGATGATGATCGGGAAGCCGACCCGTCCGACGAAGCGGCGCAGCTGCTCGATCGAGGAGACGAGCGCACTCGCGGCGACGGCAACGCCGTGAGCGCGCAGCACTGTCTTCATCCGGTCCTTGTCGCGAAAGGCTTGCGCGACCGCGGGACGCATGCCCGGAATATCCGCGAGCTGCCGGGCCTCGGCCATCGGCTGCTGCAGCTGCTCGAGCGCGCCGGTGAGACGATCGATCGGGCCGACCGAGGACGCGATCGCCCGCGCCGCCCGCGCCAGCTGCGCGCCGTCTCCGACATTGTCCACCTGGTAGTGGCCGGAGATTCGCTGCGCCAACTCTGGAGGGAGTCTCGACGCCGGGTCGGCGCTGATCACCGAGAGCTTCACTCCCTCGAGGGCAGCGAAGGCGCTGACGTAGCGATTGGTGTTCGGCAGAAAGTGGGGAGCGACGAACACGAGGTGTGGCATCGGGTCGGCAGTATCGTTCGAATCTCGTCGCCCCGTCCGTCTCGAGACGAAGCGGTGACACGGGCGAAGTGAGCGGCCAACTAGAAACTCACCTCGAGACCGAGCGTCGAGCGGAACTGCGGGTAGGCAAACGGAGCGCCGTTGAGCTGGGTCGCGGGGATGGCCACGCCGAGCGGGTAGAAGATCAAGAAGAAATGTCCGCTGAGCTTGAACTCGATGCCGAGCGGGTCGAGCCCGGCGAAGAGCCCGGTGCTTCCCCTGGGCACACCAGCCAGGTCGAACATCTGGATCGCGATCCCCAGGTGCAGGCTCGAGCGGAGGTTGACCTGCTCGAACTTGAGCGGGAACCGGACGATCAACGACGCGTAGACACTCGTCGCGCCGGTGCGCATCCGCTGGGAGTGGATCCCGTACCAACCGTTGAGCTCGGCGTCGACCCCGAGCATCCAGTTGTCACTGAGGCGGAAGCGCAAGCCGAGCGCGCCCGAGATTCCCGCGTTGTAGAACGCGCCTGAGCCCCCGCCGTAGATAGAGAAGAAAGACTGGTGCTTCTGCTCCTTCTGCACCGCCCGGACTTCGGCGGGGGTGATCGGGACCACCGCGCCGGCCGCTGCCGCTTCGGGTGAGCTGATCGGCGGTGACGCCACGACCTCGGCTGCTCCCTCGGCGCGCGCCGTCGCTGGTACCGCGAGGCAGACCAGCAGGGCGCACAGACAGGCCGCGCCCTGGCCTCGCCGCAGCCACAGCAGCACTCCGGCCAGCACCAGCAGGCCTCCCAGGCCATCGCCAGCGCCGCAGCCGCAGCCGCGGGCGCTCGGCAACGTCGCTTCGGGGGCGCTGCACCACCCGTTTGCGCCGGTACAGCCGGGCTCCGGGGTCAGGTAGCGGTCGAGGACGACGTCGAGCGCCGAGACCTTCTGCTCCCGGCTCGAGGCCGGGTCGAGCGCCACGCCGAGCAGCTGGGTCGAGGCCGCCACCGCGAGCTCCCGGTTGCGCGTGCGAAGGTCGTCGAGGCCGTCGCACTGGTCCAGCTCCATGCTGTGGGTCGGGCCGTCTCGGGCTGGCGTCGACGTTCCGTTGACGACGTCGATGTAGTTGAGCACCACCGTCACCCGGGTGCGGTCGGCGTTGCGGTAGGTGTGGGTGAAGCCGTCCTGCAATGCGTGCATGGCCCGCCCGAGGTTGACGTAAAAGCCCGGCAGCGCCACCGACACTTTGCCCCTGAGCGAGAGGCCGACGTCGACGTTGACCCGGGCGTCGAGCGCCGGGTGGCCGTCGCTATCGAGGCCGTCGAGCGCGTCGAGGAATCGTTAGTGAATGAAGCCGCGACAACCGGCGAGGGCGCTCTGCGAGCCGTTGGGCTCGTCGTCTTGAGGGCTGCGCAGGCAGTGCTCGCGCTGCCCAGCGGGATCTCCGTGGACCATCGCCAGCGCGTCCACCTCGTTGGGGGTCCGGCCCTTGAGGTCGTTGTCGCGCACGCCGATCAGCAGCGCCACCGCGCCGAGGTCCTTCATGTCCGCGTCCACCCGGAACGGCAGGTCGTCGATCACCGCCTTGTCGGTGCGATCCGCCGACGTCAGCGGCGCCGCGGCGGGGTTGTTCGCGCGCTCCGTCCGCAGCGCCTCCATGGTGATCGGCTCGTGACAGGCTTTGGTGAGCGCGCTGGAGACCGAGAACGCCGCCGCGGCGGCGGGAGTCAGGGTGATCCCGAGCCAAACGGCGGTCAGGCACAGCGGAGTGCGTCGGCAGAGACTAGCACTACTGCGTCAGGTCTCGGACCCGCTCGACTCGGCGGTGCGGAAAATGGTTTCGGATGAAGCGGACGAGGAAGGCGCCCTTCGAGGGCGCCGC
>JAYVRT010001007.1:0-3263 GCA_043776025.1 Archangiaceae bacterium
GCGCTCACCGGCTACGGCCCCGAGCTGTTCGGCTACGTCAACCCGATCGACACCACCTACCGGGTGGTCGCCGAGTTCGCCAACGAGCACCTGTCGACGACGCCCACGAGCAAGGTGACGGTGCGCGTCTACCTCTATGGAGTGGTGAAGGGAGAGTTCACCCGAACTCTCGAGAAGTCCGGCAGCCGCTGGGTCGTCGCCGACATCGCCTGGCCGTCGGGAGTGATTACCCAACTGCCATGAGCCGCCTGCTCCTCCCCGTCCTCGCGCTCGCCCTGGCCGCCTGCCCGAACAACAACACCGCCGTGAAGGACGCGGGGCGCCCTCCGGAGTGCGTCAAGCGCGAGGACTGCGCCGCGGGGAAAATCTGCACCGCCCAGCTGTTCTGCGAGAGCTGCTCCTCGTCCGGCCAGTGCCACCCCAAGGAGCTGTGCGACGCGAAGACCCGGCTGTGCGCCTTCCGCGACGGCTGGGGCGAGGCGTGCACCACCAACGCTCAATGCCAGGCGGGCAGCTGGTGCATGCAGGGGCTGTGCGTCGATCGCTCCGGGGTCTCGCTGTGCCCCGGCGGGCAGAACAGCGAGTGCGCCCAGAGGATGCGCTGCAACGTGGCCAACACCGTCTGCGAGCAGGACCTCGGCTGCTCCGACGACACCGACTGTGGGCCGAGCGAGGTCTGCAACACCGGCAGCCGCACCTGCGTGCCCCGCTGCACCGTCGAGACCCAGGTCGACGTCTGCAAGCCGGGAGAGAAGTGCGTCGGCGCCAGGTGCGTCCAGTGCGCCACCGACGCCGAGTGCGGTGCGGGGCTCAAGTGCGACGCCGCGGGCAAGTGCAGCTCGGGTGCCCGCTGCTACACCGACCGCGACTGCATGGTGCCGCTGATTTGCTTCGCCCAGACCGGCGCCTGCCTGCCCAAGGCCCCGCCCTGCGTCAGCGACGACAACTGCACCCCCAACAACCGCTGCGACGTCGGCTCGGGCAAGTGCATTCCCCGCGCCTGCCAGCCCGACCGGTACGAGCCGGACAACGACCTCACCACCGCCTACGGGATCGCCGCCAGCCGCTACGACAACCTCACCCTCTGCCCGGGCGACGTCGACTGGTACAGCATCACCCTCGCGCGCGGAGATCAGCTGGGGGTCAACCTCGACGCCGATCCGTTCAGCGAGAACAACTTCTCCACCCTGGTCAAGGACGGCTCGGGCCGGACGCTGGCCGCGGGGAAGCTGCTGGTCAGCTACGTCGCCTCGGCCTCGCAGAAATATTTCGTGTCGATCTCCACCGTCGATCCGTTTCAGCCCTACGACGTCAGCTTCCTCCTCTCGCGCGGCATCCCCTGCGACGACGACAGCCACGAGCCCAACGACTCGGCGGCGATGCCGACCGCCCTCAACACCAGCACCAGCATCGAAGGGGCGATCTGCCCCCAGGACCAGGACTGGTTCCGGCTCAACGTACCCACGGGCAAGGCGCTGAAGGTGTCACTGGTGAACTACGACTCGAGCAAAGGGTTGTTGCGGGTGTGCGCTTTCGACGGGATGACGCAGCTGTCCTGCGACGACTCGACGAACCCGGCCGTGTCGGCGAGCGCGGCGGCGGTCGGTGGTAAAGAGGTGCTGGTGCGGGTGGTGGGTTCGACAGACCGAGCGGCCAACGCCTACACCCTGAAGGTGGAGTACTTGTGAGTCCCCCGGAGGGCGCGATGCGCCACAGTGCACGATGGATGGCAGTGCTGGCCGCGGTCGCGGTGCTCTCGGGTTGTTCTTGTGGACCGCAGCGGACCCCCATCGACTCGGGCCATGACCCGATCGACTCCGGCTTCGACGCAGGTCAGGTGGACGCGGGCCCGCCGGACGCAGGCGATGCGGGCGACGTCGACGCCGGGCCTCCGCCAGAGCTGAAGATCAAGCGGGTGCTCCCGCCGCGCGGTGGAGCGGCCGGCGGCACCAACGTGCTGATCCAGGGCACCGGCTTCATCCGCGACTTCGCCGTCAGCGGCACCAGCGCGAAGAAGGTCACCACGCTCAAGTTCGGCTCCAACTCGGTGATCGACTACCAGATCATCGACGACGAGACGCTCGAGCTGCGCAGCCCCCCGGGCACCGCTGGCCCCACCAGCGTGGTGATGACCAACCCGCTGGGGACCTTCAACTGCAACAGCTGCTTCACCTACTACGACGAGCTGATCGTCACCGGCATCACCCCCAAGGAAGGCGCGCTCGCCGGCGGCAACGAGGTGGTGCTCGATGGCCAGGGGTTCACCTCCGACGTCGAGGTGCTCTTCGGCGCCTTCTCCGCGCCGAAGGTGTCCTTCGTCAACAGCAAGCAACTGAAGGTCACGGTGCCCCGCGGGCAGCTCGCCGACCTGGTGGACGTCACCGTCTACAACAAGAACGGCGTCGCCAACGCGCGCCGCGTCTACCGCTACTTCGACGACCTGCGGCTCACCGCGATCACCCCTCCCACGGGCCTGGTGACCGGCGGCACCCCGGTGACGCTCACCGGCACCGGCTTCTCCGGGGCCACCGCGCTCAAGTTCGGCGGCGTCGCCGCCACCTCGTTCATGGTCGTCTCCGACACCCAGGTGGTGGCGGTGACTCCGGCGGGCGCGGCCGCGGGCGCGGTCGACGTCAGCCTCGTCACCCCTCGCGACAGCTGGACGGCGAAGCGCGCCTTCACCTACTTCGACCCGGCGGGAGCGTTCGCCGTGTTCGCTGTCTTCCCCCACGTGGGCAAACCGGGCGAGGTGGTGACGCTCACCGGTCAGGCGCTCGACACCCCGGGGCTCGCGGTCACCTTGGGCGGCGCGAGCGCGCTGGTCGGCCCGACCACGTTCTCCACTGCGCAGCTGACGATTCCTCCGCGCGCCGCCGCGCCGCGCAAGTCGGACGTCACGGCGAACGCCGGCGCCTCGAGCGCGACGCTGGCCCAGGGCTTTACCTGGCGCCTGGGCGTCGCCGCGGTGAGCCCCGCTCTCGGGCCGGCCGCAGGTGGGACCTCGGTCGCGCTCACCGGCTCGGCGCTCCCGGGGGACGCGCAGGTGTTCTTCGGCGCGCTCGCCGGCGTCAACGCCGCGGTAGGCAGCGAAGCGAACCTCACCGTCGTCACCCCTCCGGGCTCGGGCGGCGCGGCCAGCGACGTGAAGGTCCGCGAGGCGACGGACCTCGAGAACGAGGCGGTGCTCGCCGCCGGCTTCACCTTCGAAGAGGCGCTCGCCATCGGCCGGGTGCAGCCCGAGCGCGGAGCGATCGCCGGCAACA
>JAYVRT010001008.1:0-3252 GCA_043776025.1 Archangiaceae bacterium
GGCAGCGGCGCCGACGCTGAAGGCCGAGGTCGATTCGCTGCGGGAACAGCTCGCCCAGAGCGCCGGCCGCGCCGACGCTGACCGCCAGACCCACGCCGACGCTGCGAAGACCTTGACCCACGCCGAGGCTTCGCTCGCGGCGCAGACCAACGAGGTGGCGCTGCTGCAGGCGAAGCTGGACGCCGCCGAGGCCGAGGCCCAGGGCCGCGAATCGGCCGCCCGCCTCGAGGCCGCCACCACCCAGGCGGGTGAGCTGGCGGAGGTGAAGTCGAAGCTGTTGCTCGTCGAGGCCGAGCTGGACTCGATCAAGGCCGAGGCGGAATCGAAGGAGCAGACGGCGCGCATCGACCAGGCCTCGCTCGAGGCGAAGCTCGCCGAGGCCGCCGCGGCCGCGGGCCAGGCGGCCCAGATCGGCCCCCTGCAGGCGAGGCTCGAGGCGGCCGAGGCCCAGGCGGCGGCGAGGGTCGCGGCGCTCCAGGCCGAGCTGGTGGCGGCCCAGGCCACGGCGGCACAGGGCGCGGAGGTCTCCTCCCAGCTGGCCCAACTGCAGGGGCAGCTGTCGGCGGCCGAGGAGAAGGGCGCAGGCGACGCGGCGGCGCTGCACGCGGCGGCCGCCGCGCAAGAGGCACTGAAGAACGAGGTGGCGCTGCTGCAGGCCCGGCTCGAGGCGGGCCAGGCCGACGCCGCCCAGCAACTGCAAGAACGGGAGATCACACTCGAGGGCGAAGGCGCGCGGTTGAAGGCCGAGCTCGACGAGAGGGACGCAAAGCTCGCGGCCTACGCGGCCGAGGTCGAAGCGCTGCAGAGCGTGCGCGAGGCCGCGGGGCGGCTGACCGCCGAACGCGACGAAGCGCGCAACGTCGCCCGCCAGCTGCAGGTGACCGCGACCAAGGTGGCCGCTGAGCGCGATGAGGCTCGAAACGTCGCCCGGACCCTGCACCAGCGGATGGCGTCGGGGGGCAGCGAAGCGGACGCGGTGAAGGCGGAACTGCAGGAGGTGCGAGACACGCTCGGCGCCGAGCGCCGAATCGCATCCCAGTTGGTGACGGAGAAGCAGCGCCTGCAGATGCAAATCGACTCGCTGGGCCGGCAGTTGGACACCGAGCGCAGCGGCCGCGCGCGCCTGGCGACCGAGCGCGACGAGCTGAGGGAGAAGCTGTCGCTCTCTCCCAAAGCCAGGGACTTCTCCCACGAGGAGACGCGGCCGTACGAGCTGGGCGCGCTCAAGGGGACCCAGCCGGAGATGCCCGCGGCGGCGATGCCCTCCGAGTGGGACGACTCGACCGATCCGGGCAGCCAGGCAGTGACGCTGCGGCCGGTGGTGAAGACGGATCCGCTCTACCCGGCGGCGCGACCGGCAGTGAAGACGGATCCGATGGGCGGGGTGACGCCTCCGATGCCGAAGAAGGGCAAATGAAGCGTTGGGCGGTGGCGATCGCGGTGGGGCTGGCCGACCTCGCGCGGGCCGAAGACGTCGCCGACTGGCCGGCGTGGCAGGAGGCCTACCAGTTCGACTGCAACGCGCCCTTTGCCCCGGTGGCGAAGCCAGAGGCAGCGAGCTTCGGTGGCTTCCGCTACGAGTTCGCAGGCGGGACGATCAAGGTCCGCCGGGAGACGCCGCGGAAGGAGAAGGCGGCGCGGCTTGGGGTGATCGCCGGGATCAAGGACCTCGAGCCAGAGACCCAGGACGCGCTGAAGAAGGTGCTGGCGCTGTTCGAGGCGGCCGACGTCGACGCGGTGGTGATCGGCGGCGACACCGCGGAAGAGCCGGAGGCGCTGGACAAGATCTACGGCTTCCTCGTCGAAGCGACGAAGCGGCCGATGCTCACCATCGCCGGGAACACCGAGCGCGGGGGCGCCCACAACTACGCGGTGGCGAAGCTGCGCAAGGCGGGCAACGTTCACCTGATCAACATGGGCCTCTCGCGCCGCTACGACGGCGAGGGCTTCGATCTCGTCTCGCTCGCCGGGTACCACGACAAGCGCTACCTGCACCTGTCGGGCGGCTGCCTCTACACCGACAAGGCGGTCTCCGAGGCGGTGTCGGCGGCGAAGGCGGCGGACGATCCGGTGGTGCTGCTGAGCCACGGGCCACCGAAGCAGACGGGAAAGCAGGCGCTCGACTTCGTGCCCCAGGTCGGCAACGTCGGCGACCCGGCGCTGGGCGAGCTGATCAAGCAGGCGAAGATCCCCTTCGGCGTCTTCGGCCACATCCTCGAGGCGGGCGGCCACGCGACCGACCTCGGCGGGAAGCTGCTGCCGCAGAAGAAGCCGTTCGCGGCGCTGTACCTGAACCAGGGCTCGGTCAACCCGCTGATCTGGAAGATGAACGACGGGACGACGAGCTACGGGCTGGCGGCGATCCTCACCGTGCAGGGCAAGCAGGCCTCCTACGAGATGATCCGCCTGCCCAAGCCACCGCCTTCGAAGGAGTGAACTTGGAGGACCTTCGGACCCAACGGCTGTTGCTGCGGCGCTGGCGTCCGACCGATCGCGCGCCGTTCGCCGCGCTCAACGCCGACCCGCGGGTGATGGAGCACTTCCCTGCCCCGCTGACGCATGCGGAGAGCGACTCGATGGCGGATCGGATCGGCGCCCACTTCGAGCGCCATGGCTTCGGCCTCTGGGCGGTCGAGGTGCCGGGGGTGGTGGACTTCGCCGGCTTCGTCGGGCTCAACGTGCCGATCTTCGACGCGCCCTTCATGCCCTGCTCGGAGATCGGCTGGCGGCTGGCGGTGCCCCACTGGGGTCACGGCTACGCCCAGGAGGCCTCGCGCGAGGTGCTGCGCTACGCGTTCGAGGTGAAGCGGATGCCCGAGGTGGTGTCGTTCACCGTGCCGCTCAACCTGCGGTCGCGCCGGGTGATGGAGGCGATCGGGATGACCCGCAACCCGGCCGACAACTTCGATCACCCGCTGGTCCCGCTGGGAAATCCGCGGCGCCGCCACGTGCTCTACCGGGTCCTCAGACCCGGTCCGGGCTCGAGCTGAAGGTGCCGATGAAGACGCGGTTGGTCGCGTCGTAGCCCGGGTCCAACCCATCCGCCTACCGGGCGGCTTTTCCACCTTCGGGGATCACCGCGGTGCGGGTCAGAAGGACCGCCGTGGGCCGCGCGCGCGCGCCCACCATCGCCACCGTCGCGGCGATGATCAGGCCGGTGGCGATCAGGGTGTTGCCGTGCAGCTGCTCCGAGCCGAGCGCGGCGCCGAGCAGCACCGCGATCGCCGGGTTGACGTAGGAGTAGCTCATCGC
>JAYVRT010001009.1:0-11154 GCA_043776025.1 Archangiaceae bacterium
AGTAGACGCCACGGATGAACTCACGCCACCCGATCACCTGGCGAATGAAGCCTTCGGCGCTCGCAAGTGAGACTTCGCCGCGCTCGTACTTCGCCACCGCAGCGCGCGCGAGCTCGTCGGGCCGCAGCAGCCCGAGGTTGAGCGGCGCCGACAGCAGCGAGTGGAAGAGAAAGCGCTCGTCGCTCCGAATGGCGTCCTCGTACGGGCCAAAGCCGGCCAGGCGGTTCCCCACGAAGTCGTCGAGCCAACCCAGCGCCTGCGCACGGGTCACCGGCCACCCGAAGGGCTCGAGGTCACCCCACGGCGCGGTGCGGCCGGCCCACTGCTGCACCTGCCGGGTCAGCGCGTCGGGAGCGAAGAAGGGAATCGGGGGCGGCGTCACCCCGCGGGCGTGCCCTCGATTGTCAGGGTCGAAGCTCCATTGGCCCCCCTCGGGGCGGCCGGCGCCGTCGACGAGCAGCCCCAGGCGCTTGCGCAGCATCGGGTAGAAGCGGTCCATTCGAAGCTGGCCCTTCTGGGTCGCCGCCCAGCCTGCGAACTCTTCGCGGGTGAGGAGGAAGTGACCGCCCTCGCCTCCATCGGCACAGAGCGTCAGCGGCAGCGAGCGGCGCAGGGCAAGGAAGCGCTGATGGATGGCGTACTCGCGTGGCTCCATCGCCCGAAGCGCCTTCGGCTTTGCCCAGGCGGCGAACTGCGCGAGGCCGGTCGCGTAGTCGTCGGCGACGCGGTGCTCGACGTGGAAGCCGGCGGCGCGCCGCTCTTCGACGAAGTGGCGCAGCGCGCTGACCACCAGGGTGAGCTTCTGCCGGTGCCAGGGCAGCGCCCTGCCCTTGCCGCGGCTCTCGAGCACGAGGAGCTGACCTTCCCGCGGCGTCTTCGGGAAGGCCGAGAGGCTGGCGTCGAGGTCCCACGGGAGCACGACGGTGACCGAGCTGAACCTCGCGGCGCTCGGCTGCTCAATCGGAAGAGGAGGGGGCAGCACCGGCAGGTCCTAACGACCTGGCCCGAGGCCCGCTCGCAGATTCCCTGGCTGCCGAAGCGTGGGTTGGCCCCACCCAGAGCGCAAGCGGGTGCCGGTCGTCTGCCGGGAGCAGCTCGAAGGGCTGCGCCAGGCCGTGTCGCGCGCCGGGTAGCGCCGGGCGCTTGTGCTGGGTGGCCGCGGACGGGAACCCGGCCGGTGTCCCGTGCGTCTGTTCGATCAACATGGTTTCGATCGCCCTGCTCGTCGTTGCCCAGCTCGCTTCGCCGTTCGAGGCGGCGCCGGCGGGGGACGGCGGTTCGCCGACGTTCGAAGCCACGGTCGCCGCGGGGAAGGTGGCAATCTACCGCACCGACACGTTCGCCGACTCCGCGCCCCACCTGCTCGTCCTCGAGACGAAGTCGGCGCGCAGCGCTTGTCCTCTCGACCTCGAACTCGACTGCAGCGACGGCGTCGAGGCAGAGCAGCGTGGCGACCTCCTGCTCGTCTGCCTGCCGCGCTTCGGTCGGCGCACCGACGCCTGTCTGTTCGACACCGGCAACGCCCCGATCCTCCGGGGCTCGCGCGCCTGCGTCCTCGTTGATCTCGCGCGGCGCGAGTGCGTGTCGCTCAGACCCTTCGCGGGCGCCAAGCTCGCGGGCCCCTCGACGCTGCTGCTGACTGCGTACCTGTCGGAGGGCTGGACCCGCTTGCCCGCGTCGCTTGAAGAGCTGGCGGACCCGCTGAGTCTCGGCTGCCCGCCGACCGGCCCACTCGGCCTGCTCACGCCGCCCTTGAGCCGCGGCCTCGGCTCAGAGCTTCGCGTCCGCGCGGGCTACTTCAGCGGCCGGCTGACCCTGCGTGAGTGGGTCGGCGCCTTCAGCACCAGCGAGTCGGCGGGAGTTCTCATCCCCATCCCCTTCACCCCGAGGGTCTGCCCTTGATGAACTGCCCGCGCTGCCACCGCAGTCGGCTGCAGGCGATTCACACCCGCGCCGGTCGAATCGACTGGTGCACCCGCTGCAACGGTCAATGGGTGACCCGAAGCTCCGGGGCCGCCTGGTCGGCGGTGGTCTGGGAGCTGACCGAGCGGGCCGCAAAGTTCAGACATCTGGGGCGCTGCCCGACCGGCGTCCACCTGCTCGAGGCGGGTGGTGAGCGCTGCGACGGTTGCCCCGAAACGCCGATGCGCTGCCCGCGGTGCGAACGCCGGACGTTGCTCGTCGAGGAACGTGGACAGTTGTTGAACTTGTGCGTCGACTGCGAGGCGTTGTGGTTCGACGCATCCGAGCTGGGCAGCTTGAAGATTCTGCCCGCGTGACCCGCGGCCGCATCACTGCGGAGGAGGGCCCCGAAACGCTCCTTGAATGAAAAGACCATCCGGTCAGCCTTTCGGCCGTTCCTGTGCGCGCCGCAACGCTGGTAAGGGGCGGGACGATGACTTCCAGAGTCTGGGTGCTGATCGCCGTGTCGGCTGCCGCCTGCGGCCCCGCCGTCGAGCCGTCTTTCAAAGTGCGCGAGAGCGTCGAGCAGCTGCACGTCACCCACGCCCCCGCCTCGGCGGCGGTCGAAGTCCACGACGCCGCCGGAAGGCTCGTCGCCTCGCAGCCCGCCGACGCGCTGGGGAGCGCCGTCTTCCGCAAGCTGCCCGCCGGCACGGGCTACGTCGTCCGGCTCCCGTCGAAGCAAGAGCAGTCGCGGCCGCTGACCGTGATGTCCGTCGCTTCGAGCACGCCCGCCGCCGACCTCTACACCTCGCAGCCGCTGGTGCCCGGCTTCAACTACCTGAAGATGCGCGACGGCACGACGCTGTCTGCGTGGGTCACGCTGCCCGGCTCAGTGAAGGGCCACTACCCGACGGTGGTGAACTACTCAGGCTACTCGGCGAGCAAGCCGGGCGAGCCGCTGAAGAACTTCGACTTTCTCTGCGCCGACTTTCCGGTCGTCTGCTCTCCGCCGTACGACGGCTCGGCGCTGTTGGCGGGAATGTTCGGCTACGCGACGGTCAGCGTGAACATGCGGGGCACGGGCTGCTCCGGTGGCGCCTACGACTACTTCGAGCCGATGCAGATCCTCGACGGGTACGACGTGATCGAGATCGTCGCGGCGCAGAGCTGGGCCGCGCGCCACCAGGTCGGCATGGTCGGGCTCTCATACCCCGGCATTACCCAGCTCTTCGTCGGTGCCGCGAAGCCGCCGTCGCTGGCAGCGATCGCCCCGATGTCTGTGATTGGAAATACCGCCTCGACCCTGCTACCGGGCGGAATCCTGAACGACGGCTTCGCGCTGTCGTGGGTCAACGGCGTGCTCAGCAAAGCGGTGCCGTACGGCCAGGGGTGGGAACAGAAGCAGGTCGATTCCGGTGACGAGGTCTGCCGCGAGAACCAGCTGCTGCACGGGCAGCTCATCGACAACGTGGCGCAGGCACGGAAGGTGGTGTTCTACGACCCGGCCCAGCACGACGCGCTCAACCCGACCACCTTCGTCGACAAGATCGACGTGCCCGTCTTCATGACTGGCAGCTGGCAAGACGAGCAGACAGGCCCGTACTTCTTCACGCTGTTCGACAAGTTCAAGAACGCGCCGGCGCTGCGGATGACGGCGATCAACGGGGTTCACATCGACGGGCTGTCGCCGCAGATCCTCATCGAGTGGCAGACCTTCCTCGAGCTCTTCGTCGCGCACCGCGTGCCGAAGGATCCGACGCAGATCCGCAACTTCTCTCCGTTCATCTTCGACAGCGTCTACCACTCGAAGATGACGCTGCCTGACTCGCGCTTCACGAAGTACGCGACCTACGACGAAGCGGTCGCCGCCTGGAAGGCCGAGCCGCGCCTGCGCCTGATCTTCGAGAGCGGCTCGGGCATATCGGGCGACCCGGGCGCCCCAATCGGCGGGTTCGAGCACTCGATCAACTGGCCGGCCGTGACGACGCCGCTGCGCGTGTACCTGAAGGAGGGGGGGCAGCTGGCGCCGACCGCTCCGACGGGCGCAGCCTCGGCCTCGAGCTTTCGATTGGATCCACTTGCTGGAGCGCGCGGCGTCCTCGCCGAGCACGGCGACATCTGGGCCAAGCTGCCCGACTACGCGTGGGCGCAGCCAAAGCCGGGCGACTCAACGGTCTTCGAAGGCGAGCCGTTGGCCAGTGACCTGACGCTGATCGGCACTGCGAGCGTCGACCTCTGGATCAACTCGCCGGTCGACGACGCCGACCTCCAGGTGACGCTCTCGGAGGTTCGTCCCGACGGGAAAGAGCAGTACGTGCAGTCGGGCTGGCTGCGCGCCGGCCATCGGAAGCCCGGCCCCGACGCGACCGAGCTCTGGCCGGCCCAGACCTTCGAGGAGAAGAACTGGGCGCCGCTGGTGCCGGGCGAGTGGACGACGGTGCGTGTGCCAACCGCCGGCTTCGCCCACGTGATGCGGGCGGGCTCGAAGCTTCGGCTCGCCGTCGACACTCCCGGCGGCACACGCGCCGACTGGCGCTTCGCGCTCAAGACTTTCCCCGGCGAGGTTCGCTACACAATCGGACACGAGCTGGCGCACGCGTCGAGCCTCGTGTTGCCCCGCGTCGAAGGGCTGATGACTCCGACCGCGCTGCCGCCCTGCCCTTCGCTCCGCGGTCAGCCGTGCCGGGACTGGGTCGGCTTCACCAATACGCTGCGCTAGCGATCACGCGGCGCCGCGGTCGACCGGCGGCGCGGCGGGCGTCGTCTCGCTGATCGAACTTCCCGCGAGCGCGCTGCCGAGCAACTTCACCACCGCCCTGCGCACGGTCGGGTTGTTGAACGCCCCGGCCATCACGTCGAGCAGGCTCGAGTCGACCACCGCCCGCAGCGCCAACCCGCCGAGGAAGCCGGTGGTGAAGCGCTTGCGCTGCTCCCAGAGGTAACCGTTCCAGGCCTTCGCCTCGCTCTTGTGTCCCTTGAGCACCGCGGCCACCGCGTCGGCGGCGAACACGCCGCTCTGCATCGCCTGGTAGATGCCCTCACCGGTGGCGTTGTGGGTGATGCGCGCCGCCTCGCCGAGGTAGAGCGCGCCGGGCGCGGTGCAGTGGCCGACCCAGTTCGTGTAGACGATCGGGTGGCCCTTCCACTTGCCGACGGCCTTCGCGGTCTTCAGCGGCTGCGCGTAGTGGTCGTCGAGGAACTGCTGGAACACCTGGCGGAGGTTGACCTGCGACTTCTCCCCCGACTCGTCCTGGCCGTCGACGCAGATGCCGATGTTCACCCGGTTGGGTCCTTCGGGGAACATCCACCCGTAGAGCGGCGCGACGTTCTTGTCGAAGATCATGTCCAGCTGGCCGGGCGCGTAGGCGAAGTCTTCCCACCACCCCATCAGCGTGGCGATCAACCGCTTCGGCCGCGGGTCGGTGGAGAAGATCGAGTGCGCGCCGTCGGCGCAGAGGACAAAGCGGCCGTGGTGCTCGACGCCGTCGAGGCTGCGCACCCCGACCACCCGGCCCGTCTCGTCCTTGAGCAGCTTGTCGGCGCGGAAGCCGGTGGTCAGCTTCACGCCCAACGACTGCGCCTTCTCGACGATCAAGTTGTCGAACACCCGCCGCAGCAGCACGACCGCCGCCGCGTTCGAGGCGAGGATCATCTGTTTGCCGCCGGGGGTGACGATCTTCACCGACATGATCGGGTACGCCTGCTCTCGCACCGCCTCTCCGAGGCCGAGCTGGTCGAGCACCTTGAGCGCGTTGGGCGACAGGCCCGAGCCGCAGGTCTTGTCGCGGGGGAACGGATCGCGATCGAGCAGCAGCACGTCCTTCACGCCGCGCTGGGCGAGCGCGAGGGCCGCGGCGGAGCCGCCGGGGCCAGCTCCGACAATCACCACTTCATGGTGCATGGTGCCCCGGCGCCTACTACACAACGCAACCCATGAAAAAGGCCCTGCTGGGACTTGGCGGTCTGGTGTTGTCGCTGGTCATCCTCGTCGCGGTCGTCTTCGTCCCTGTCTTCGCCGGGAACAAAGCGCCGGTAAACGGCACGCACCTCGTCGAAGGCAAGGCGGTGCAGATCCTCGACGGGTACGTCTCGGCGTTCCTGCTCTCCGCCGGTGACGGAGCGGTCGCGCTGGTCGACTGCGGCAACGACCCGTCGGGGGCGGCGATCCTCGAGCAGCTCAAGCAGTGGGGCTTCGGCCCGACGGGGGTGAAGGCGATCTTCCTCACCCACGGCCACCCGGACCACATCGCCGCCTGCCACCTGTTCAAGGACGCGGAGATCTACGCCTTCCCCGAGGACGCGAAGCTCGCCGCCGGAGAAGCGCGGGCGAAGGGCCCGCTGCCCAGCAAGATGGACACCCCGGCGGAGAAGGCGATCAAAGTGACGAAGACGCTCACCGACGGAGAGACGGTCACCGTCGGCACCCTCAACGTCACTGCCTACGCGGTGCCGGGGCACACCGCGGGCAGCGCCGCCTACCTCGCGGACGGAATCCTCTACATCGGCGACAGCGGCAACGGCCGGGCCGACGGGAAGTCGCTCAAGGCGGCGCCGTGGATCTTCTCCGACGACACCGCGCAGAACGTCGCCTCGATGAAGAAGCTGCACGCGCGGCTGAAGGCGGGCAACGCCACGGTGGACAAGATCGCCCCCGCGCACTCAGGGCCGATCGACGGCCTCGACGCGCTGCTCACCGTCGGGCAGTAGCGCTCAGGGACACAGCGAAAGCCGCAGCGGCGCGCGGGTGCGCTGGTGGTGGTGAAACTCCATCGCGGTCGCAGCCGGGGTCGCGTTCTGGGTGTGGAGCAGCGTCCCGTCCGGCCGCGCGAGGAAAGCGAGGCCCTCTTCCTCTCCGCCGGCGGCGCCGGTGACCGTGAAGAGGCTCTGGGCAGTGCCGGTCTCGAGGTTGATCTTGACGATGCTCTTCGCGGTGTCGTCGAGGCTCGCGTAGAGGCTGCCCTCGAAGACCTTCGCGCCCTGGATTCTGCCGAGCGTGGGACGAATCGGAATCGCCTTCTGGTACGCGACGGTCGAGAGCGAGAGCACGAAGAGCTGCGGCGTCGGATCCCACTCGGCGACATAGAGCGCTGCGCGGGGCGCATCGACGGCCACCCACGGAACTCCCTTGGTGAGCATCGTGGTCGA
This sequence comes from Archangiaceae bacterium, assembly GCA_043776025.1. Lineage (GTDB taxonomy): Bacteria > Myxococcota > Myxococcia > Myxococcales > Myxococcaceae > JAYVRT01. Next base: position 7,051 of record JAYVRT010001009.1, read on the forward strand.
GAGTGCGTGCGTGGTCCCGGCGGTCAGCGTGGTCGCGTCGAACTCGACGAGGTGCGGGTGCTGGTACGCGGAGCCGTCTTCGATCGGCGCCCAGAGCGTGTTGCCATTGAGGTCGATGTCTCCGATGTGGTTGCACCCGAGCAGCCCGAGCGCGAGGGGGATCGCGGTGGGCGAGTTGCTGTTGAGGGTGCTGAAGGAGAGGTCGGTGCGCTGGAGGCCGAAGCGCCAGGAGAACCACCAGTACGTACCGTTGGTGGTGACGCCCTGGCTGCGGGCGGCCGAGTCGGCGGTGTTGAACGTGTCGAAGGACTTCTCGGCCCACAGCTCGCCATCGACCTGGCGGATGAAGCGATCGACGGCGTCGAGCACCGGGCCCGGCGTGCGGCCGGGGAACTTCTGGGCGATCAGCGTCGCGACGTCCGAGTCGGTGAAGCCGGAGAACTGCCGCTGCGTCGCCGAGGGAGCGACCGGCTGCAGCGCGGTGCCGGTCGCCGGATCTCCGTCGACGTCGAGCCCGAGGAAGAGGACGAGCAGCCGCTCCAGCTCAGGACTCTGGCTGCAGGTGCCCGGGTTCGCCAGCTGCCACGCCGCGAGCCGGACCTTCCCGGTCGCGGGGCGGAAGTCGACGTCGCCGACGCTGAAGGTGACGGGCGCGCCCTCCTCCCAGAGGAAGGTGCCGGCGTCGTCGGTGAACCCGCTCTGCCCGCCAGAGTGGTAGTGGACGCCGCTGATGAAGCCCGGCCACACGCCAGTGCCGCCGACCAGCGCGCCCGCGTGAACGCCCGCATCGCCCGCACCGCCATCGGTGCTTCCGGCGTCCGCGCCCGCGTCGGTCTTCCCGGCGTCGGTGGCGCCCCCGTCCTGGCCTGCGTCGGTCAAGCCAGCGTCGTTGGCGCCGCCGTCGCTCTTGCCCCCGTCGGAGACACCCGAGTCGGGAACCGCGCCGTCGAGACCTGCGTCTTGCCGCGCGCCCGCATCGACGCCTGAGTCTTCGCCTGAACCCGAGTCCGGCGGCGAGCCGGTGCCAGAGCCGCCACAGCCACCAACGGCCAGAACCGCGAGGATCAACGCGCGCCGCATCCGCACCGTCTACCTCAAGTCACTGCCTCGGGCGTAATCGGCGGCCGGCGAGCATTTCCCAGGGGTGCGGTTTGCCGTGCACCGAGCGCGGCAGGGTTGCCGTCGACCGCTGTAGGGTGAAGCGATGCTCACCCTCTGTCTCGAGCGAAAGCCAGACCTGCGCGGCGGTGGGCCCGCCCTCGAACGCAAACCCAACGGCCGCTGGTTTCGTCGGCTGCCACCCCGCTGAAGCCACAAACAATTCCGCTCGCAGCCGTAAGACGAAGGTGGGGGCCTCTGAGCCACCGGGGCGTCGCCCAAGAGGGAAGAGCGCTAAACGTCGCACCATGGGCAAGGAAGTGCGGGCGATTCAGGTGGCGATTGCGTGCTCGGTGATCGGCGCGGCGACGAAGTTCACCGTCGGCTTCATCACCGGGAGCATGTCGATGATCTCGTCGGCGGTGGACTCGCTGGGCGATCTGTTCGTCTCGCTGGTCAACCTCGGCGTGGTGAAGGTCGCCGACCGCGCGCCTGACGAGGACCACAACTACGGCCACGCGAAGATCGAAGGCCTGGGCGCGATGTTCGAGGGCGGCTTCATCTTCGCCGCGGGCGCGTTCATCATCTACGAGGCGATCCATAAGATCACCGTCGGCGAGGTGAGCCACGACTCGACGCTGGGCATCGTGGTGATGCTGCCGATCCTGGGGATCACCATCGGCACCGTCCTCTACCTGCGCAAGGTCGCGAAGGAGACGGGCAGCCTGGTGCTCAAGGCCGACGCGCTCCACTACGCGACCGACGTCTACGTGAACGTCGGCGTGCTGGTGGCGCTGATCCTCGTCAAGCTCACCGGCGAGCCGATCATCGACTCGATCATCTCGGTCATCATCGCGCTCTACATGTTCTATTCGAGCGCGCACGTCGTGCGCGAAGGCTTCGCGGTGGTGATGGACGAGAGCCTCGAACCACCGGTGGTCGAGCGCCTGCGCGCGCTGCTCACCGGCTACCCCGGCATCAGCTCGTTCCACGACTTCAAGACCCGGCGCGGGAAGATCCCCCACGTCGACTTCCACGTTATCGTTCCGCCGCAGACGACGACGCGCGCGGTCCACGACACCTTCCTCGAGCTGCGCGCGCGCATCCGCGAGGTGGTCGGCCCGACGACGAAGGTGATGATGCACGCCGACCCGGCCGACGGGTGACGGGTGACGCTCACACGGCGACCAATTGAAGCGTTGAATCGAGGCGTCGCAGATCCCTGACGTCCGAGGTCAGCACGCCGTGTCCGCGCCGACGGGCGCAGAGCACCACCGAAGCGTCGATGACATCGCGGGTCCCAGTTGCTCCGCACAGCTGGCCGGCGGCTCGGGCGCGGCGATCGTCCAGCGCCTCGATCTCCAGCACGCGCGAGCCCAGCAGTCGGGCCAACGCCGCCTGCTTCCTTCCGTTGCGCCAGACCTGCCCGACGACCCCGGCGGGGACCGCGATCGTGAGCTTGCGCTCCAGCGCTCGGGCGATGATCGCGACCACCGCGCGATCGTTGCGTTCGAAAGCGATCAGCGCGCCCGCGTCGAGCGTCACGCTCATGACTTCCTCGGGCGGCGACCCTCGCCGTCGAGGACGCGATCGGCCCGCTTGCGCTCGGCGGCGGTCAGCGGGCCACCGGTCTCGTGCAGCATCTGGGTCAACAGTTCGTCGAGATCGTCGAGCATCACCTTCTGTGACAAGGCCGCCGCGACGTAGGCGCTCACGCTGCCAGCGATGCCGCGCTTCACCGCGCGCCGAGCGCCGCTGACGACGTCGGACGGCAGGCTGATCGCGATCTTGGTCGTGGTCATACCGCGAATCATACCGGCGCAGCCCCACCCCCACAACCGCCGCCCCCCGCGCAGCGAGGGTTCAAACTCGGCGTGGCGATCGACGCCTGGGTGAGCTACTCGGCGCCCTTCGCCTTCGCCCACGCGTCCTTGAGCGACACGGTGCGGTTGAACACCATCGCCCCGGCCTTCGAGTCGCGGTCGACGCAGAAGTAGCCGAGCCGTTCGAACTGGAAGCGCGCCCCGACCGGGGCCGCTCCCAACGACGGCTCGAGCTGCGCGTCGCGGATCGTCTCCAGCGACGCTGGGTTCATGTGCTGCAGGTACTCGCGCCCGCCACCGGCCGGGTTCTCGTGGCTGAAGAGCCGGTCGTAGAGCCGGACCTCGGCCTTGACCGCGTGCTTCGCCGACACCCAGTGGAGCGTGCCCTTCACCTTCCGGCCGTCGGGCGAGTCGCCGCCGCGGGTCGCCGGATCGTAGGTGCAGAGCACCTCGGTGACCTCTCCCGCAGCGTTCTTCACCACCTGCTTGCAGGTGACGAAGTAGGCCGCCCGCAGCCGCACCTCGCTGCCGGGGAAGAGCCGGGTGAACTTCTTCGCCGGCACCTCCATGAAGTCGTCGCGCTCGATGTAGAGGGTGCGGGAGAACGGGACCTCGCGGGTCGAGGTGGGGTTCTCGGGGTTGTTGCCCGCGGTGAGCAGCTCTTCCTTCCCCTCGGGGTAGTTCTCGATGGTCAGCTTCAGCGGCCGGAGCACGCCCATCCGCCGTTCGGCGCGGACGTTGAGGTCGGCGCGGATCGCGTTCTCGAGGCGGGTGACGTCGATCGTCGAGTCCTGCCGGGTGACGCCGATCTCCTCGGTGAACTTCCACAGCGACTCGGGGGTGAAGCCGCGCCGCCGCAGGCCGCTGATCGTCGGCATCCGCGGGTCGTCCCAGCCGGTGACGTGCTTGCCCTTCACCAGCTCGAGCAGCAGCCGCTTGCTCATCACGGTGTAGGTGAGGTTCAGCCGGGCGAACTCGATCTGCTGCGGGTGGTGGATGCCCAGCGCCTCGAGGAACCAGTCGTACAGCGGCCGGTGGATCTCGAACTCGAGGGTGCAGATCGAGTGGGTGATGCCTTCGATCGAATCCTCGAGGCCGTGCGCCCAGTCGTAGCTCGGGTAGATGCACCACTTCTCGCCGGTGCGGTGATGCGAGTCCTTGAGGATCCGGTACATCACCGGGT
>JAYVRT010001010.1:0-3250 GCA_043776025.1 Archangiaceae bacterium
AGCAAGACCCCGGCACCCGCGGGAACCAGCTGCACCCGCGAGTCCGAGCCGGTGAGGCTCAAGGCCAGCAGCGCGCCCCCGCCGGCGGCGAGCACCCCGGCGGTGATGTCGAAGGCGTTGGCGATCGTCGCCTGCGTCCGTTGCTGCGAGTCGAGGGCGTAGGCCTGCACCTGCGTCAGGCCGTTGACCTGGCCCTTGTTGTTCCTCGACGCGGCGTCGAACTGCGCCTTGGTCGCGTTGGCGTTGAGCCCGAACGCGACGCCGACGCCGAGGCAGACCGCTCCCGCGCCAATCAGCCCGAAGGCGGCGATCTTCATTACCGGCAGCGGCCCGCTCAGGCGCGGCGCCTGCACCACCGGGGGCGGGCTCTGCTCGGCGGGCTCTTCTCCCGCCGGCTCGACCACCGGCGTCTTCAGGGGCGCGTCCGCGACCCGCGCCGGCGCCCGTTCCACCCGCGGCGAGGCCTTGCTGCCCAGCTCGAGAAGGACCGCGTCCTTGTCGCCCAGCACCTCTGCCCACCAGCCGACCTCCGCCGTCGCCGGAGGCAGCGCCGCGGTCGCGGTGTTGCCGGCCAGCGCGACGGTGAGCTCTTTCTCCCCGAGGTGAAATCGGACCTTCTTCACCTGCTTCAGGGGATCTTTCGTCAGCTCGACCCGCACCTGCTTCACCGCACCGGGCTCGACCACCGCGTCGAGCGCCTTCACCTCGAGGTGACCGTTGGTCTCCACCCAGCTGCGGGCCTCGTAGAACGAGGTCGTCACTCGAGGCGGGAAGTTGCCCTGAAGCTTGAAGTCGGGGTCGATCGCCAGCAACTGCTCGAAGACCTTCGCCGCCTTCTCCTGCTGGCCCAGCGTCGCCACCACCACCGCCTGCAGCTCGAGGATCCTCAGCAGCGTCGCCCGGTCATTGCCCGGCTGCTTCAACGCAGCCTCCAACGCCTTGCCCGCATCGGTGTAGTTGAGGTCGGCGCAGAGCGCGGCCGCCTTCTCCAGCGACGGGTTTTGAGCGCCGAGCACCGGGAGCGCCACGAGCAGGCAGCAGGTGAGCAGTCGCATCTGGCATGCACTGTATCAACACCACGTTTGACACCACCCTCCTTCGACGGGACGATTCGCGCCCCTGACGATGGAAAGCGCTCTGGCCACCGTCGTGAAGTCCGTCGCGACCTGGGTCCCCGGGGCCGTCGTCGGCCGGTTCACCCTGCTCGCCAAGCTCGCCACGGGTGGGATGGCGGAGATCTGGCTCGCGCGGCAGGCGGGTCTGCAGGGCTTCGAGAAGGTGGTGGTGATCAAGCGGATCATCGAGTCGTTCTCCGGCGACCGGGCCTTCGTGGAGATGTTCCTCGACGAGGCGCGGATCGCAGCCCAGCTCAACCACCCGAACATCGTCCAGGTCCATGACCTGGGAGAGTTCGCGGGCGCGTACTACATCGCGATGGAGTACCTGCCGGGGGAGCACGTCGCCGCGGTGGCGCGGGCGGCGATCGCCGCGAAGGCGCCGCTGGGATTTTCGATGTCGGTGAAGCTCGCGGTCGCTGCGCTCGACGGGCTCGCCCACGCGCACACCCGGGTCGGGGTCAACGGCAAGCCGCTCGAGGTGGTGCACCGCGACGTGTCGCCGCAGAACATCCTCGTCACCTACGACGGCCAGGTGAAGCTGGTCGACTTCGGAATCGCCAAGGCCGCCAACCGCAGCGTCCAGACCCAGAGCGGCCAGCTGAAGGGGAAGTTCGCGTACATGGCCCCGGAGCAGGCGCGCGCCAGGTCGGTGGACGCCCGCGCCGACCTCTTCTCCGTGGGCGTCGTTCTCTACGAGCTGCTGAGCCACAAGCGGATGTGGGCGATCGACGACCAGATCGAGCTGCTCGCCTCGCTCATCGGCCCTGAACCGATTGACGATGTTCGCGAGCGGAACCCTGAGGTCCCCGAGGCGCTCGCGGCGATCGTGATGAAGGCCGTCGCGAAGAACGTCGCCCTGCGCTGGCAGGACGCCGTCGCCTTCAAGGCCGCGCTGGAGGATTGGTTGCGGGCAAACGGGGGGGCGCCGACCAACACCGAGCTTTCCACCCTGATGCAGCAGCTGTTCGGGCAGCGGATGGCCCGCCGCACCCAGTTGATCGAACAGGCCAACCGCGGCGACCTCACCCCCATCGGCGCCGGGGAGGTCCTCAAGCCGCCGACCGAGCGGTCGATGCCGGGCGCGACCCCGGTCGGGTTCGCCAGCCCATCGGGCAAGTGGGTGCTCGGCCTGGTCGGCACCCTCGCCGCGCTGGGCGTGCTGATGCTCGCCTGGGTCGGTAACCAGTACCTCCAGGCGCAGAAGCCGACGGTGATCGAGATCCCCGCGACGCCTCCGGTGCTGCTCGTCGGGCCCGCGGAGGTGGTGGTGCAGAGCGACCCACCCAGCGCGAAGCTGTCGCTCGACGGGAAGCCCATCGGCGTCGCGCCGATGACCATCAGCCCGGTCGAGCCAGGGGAGCACCTGCTCGTCGCCAGCCTCGCCGGGTACGACCGGCTCACCCGCACGGTGAACGTCGCCAGGGCTGGGGACCGGGTGCTGGTGGTGCTGACGCTCCAGCCCGAGCCGCTTCCGGCCGACCCCACGCCGGTGGCTGCCCCGGTCGCGCCGGTGGGGAAGGACCCTGCGCCCGCCCCCGCGGCCAAGGGCCGGCTGACGCTCAGCACCGACCCGTGGACCCACGTCTTTGAGGGCGGGAAGCCGCTGGGAGACACGCCCCTGGTCGACCTCCCCTTGCCCGCGGGGCGCCACCAACTGCACCTCGTCAACGACGATCAAAAGGTCAACCTGAACATCGAGGTCGAAGTGAAGGCGGGGCAGCTGACCAAGAAGCAGCTGAAGCTGTAACCGGCTAACCTGTTGCCTTCGATGGTCCGTTTCGTCGTCTTCTTCCTCGTGTTCGCGCTCGCCGGTTGCCAGTGCGGCACGGGCGCGCAGACCAACGTCTTCGTCTGCCGCACCAACTCCGAGTGCGTCAGCGGCTTCACCTGCGACCTGGTCTCCCGCACCTGCGTTTCCACGTCTGGCGTCGGAGCAGGAGGAGGAGGAGGAGGAGGAGGAGGCGGCGGGACGGGCGTCGGCGGCGGGTCGGGCGTCGGCGGCGGGGGCGATGCCGGCGGAGCAGGGGGAGGTGTCGGGGGAGCCGGTGGCGGAGCAGCCGGCGGCGGTGGAGGAATGGCTGGTGGAGTCGGAGGTGGTACGGGAGGTGGGACGGGTGGCGCCGGTGGAGCCG
>JAYVRT010001011.1:0-3248 GCA_043776025.1 Archangiaceae bacterium
ACGCGGCCGAGCCAGAGGTTGCCCTGGATGTCGCCGTTGGGCGGCCGGGTGCCGACGTTGAGCACCGTCAGCTTGCGGGTCACCGGAATCGGCGCGCCCGAGTAGAAGGCCACCTTGCCGAAGCCGAGTGCCGGCCGCGGAGTCACCTTGATGCGCGGACCACCGCCGTAACAGGCGAGCGTCACCACGCCGCTGGGGGTCTTCGCCAGGCCGGTCTGGAAGGTCAGGTTCGCGGTGCGCGGCCCGAGGCCCGCGGGCTTGCAGGCGACCGTCAGAGGCGTCGGCACGCCGCCGCCGGGCACGGTGAAGGTGGTCGCCCCGGTGGCGCCCGGGTCCTTGTAGAGGAAGTCGGTCGGCATCGTCGTCACCACCTGGGTGAGCGTGATCGCCACGTTGCTGCTGTTGGTGAAGACGACGTCGCGCGGCGCCTCGATGTTGGGGCTGACGTAGCCGAAGTCGAGCGCGGACGGCGCCCAGGTGAGCACGTCGTCGGCGCCGGTGCCCTTGAGGGTGATCTCCACCTCCGGACAGTCGCCGGCAGGCTTCATCTTGATCGTCGCGGTGTAGTCCCGCTTCTGCGTCGGCGAGAAGCCGACCTTCACTTTCGCCGTGGTCATTGCCGGGACCCCGACGCTGCCGGTGGGCGTGGCGTCGAACACCGGCGCGTCCACTCCGGCGATGTCGCTCACCGTCGCGGTGCCGGCGATCGCCCCCGGGTTCTGCAGGTCCACCGAGAGGGTGAAGTGCTCGCCCACCGGCACCTTGCCGAAGTCGAGCGTGGTCGGCAGGTCGCAGGCGCCGCCCTGGCCCTTGCCGGTGAGGAGGATCGTCGCCGTCGATTCGTCGGGCTTGGTGCCCGCGGCGGTCAGAGTCAGCTTGACGAAGTAGTCCCGCCCGCTGCGCGGGGTGAAGAACATGTCGAACTGCGCCTCGCCGGTCGCGTCGACGTCGCCCGGGGTGAAGCGGATGTCGAACGCCGGATCTGGCATCGCGTTCTCGCCGATGACGACGTTCGCGCCGTCGATCCGCTCGAGCTTCACCAGCTGCAGCTTGTTCGCTCCGGCGTTGCGGATGATCAGCTGCTTGGGAACCTTCTCCCCGACGAACGCGGTGCCGAAGTCGTAGACCGCGTCGCGGCTGACGATCTCCTTGCCCTCGGTGTTCTTCCAAACCACCCCGAGGTCGCCGTAGCTGTTGTTGACCTTCTGACCCTTGCAGTTACAGCCAGAGACGATGGCCAACAGCGCGACGACGGACGAAAGGCGAAGTGCCGAACGCGAGATCATGCAGGGACTCCAGAGTGCGCGGAACGTAGGGTGCTGGGTGCTGAAGGCGGCGCATGGTGCTGATGTGCACGCTGGAGATCAAGCCCCCCCTTGTTGCCTACACCCCGATGTGTGTAGACGTGCGCGTTCGCAGCGCCAAAAAAGGGCCGATTCTGGAATCAGCGCGCGCACCGCGCTGGGAGAAAAAACAAATGACGACCACCCCCACCCTCCGAGCAGTTGCCCTCGGGGCCGCCCTCGGTTTCCTTTTCGCTGTCGCGCCCTCGTGCGGCACTTCCAAGCCGATCGCGCGCTGTAACCGCACCACCTGCTCTGGGTGCTGCGACGACAGCGGCCAGTGCTACACCGGCGTCGCCAACGGCGCCTGCGGCATCGACGGCGTCACTTGCGTCCAGTGCACCTCGAGCCAGAGCTGCAACGCGGGCGTCTGCCGAATCGGCAGCGGCGGCGGCACGGGTGGCAGCGGCGGCGGAACAGGAACCGGCGGCGGAACCGGAACGGGCGGCGGCACTGGAACGGGCGGAGGAACCGGAACGGGTGGCGGAACCGGAACGGGCGGCGGAACTGGCGGCGGCTCGGGCGCCTGCTGCGGGTCCGGCTGCGCCGGCAACCCGTGCCAGAACGGCTGCTGCGACGCGAGCAACTTCACCTGCCACGTTGGCACCTCGAACACCGCGTGCGGCGGCGGCGGCACCACCTGCAAGACCTGCAACGTCGGCGGGGGCCAGTCCTGCCAGAACGGCCTGTGCGGCGGCGGCTGTGACGCGACCTCCTGCGCCAATGGCTGCTGCAGCGGCGGCGCCAGCGGGGTCTGCGTCACCCAGCTGACGGCAGCGCAGTGTGGCCTCGGGGGCGCCAACTGCGTCACCTGCCAGGGAACGCAGACGTGTGACCTCGACGCCGGTTCGTGCGTCGGCGGCAGCGGCGGTGGCGCCGGCGGCGCGGGCGGCGGCCTCGGCGGCGGCCTGGGTGGTTTCGGCGGCGCCGGCGGAGGCATCGCCGGCATCTGCATGACCGCGGCGACCTGCAACGGCGGCTGCTGCGACGTCCTCATCCCTGGCCTCGGCGGCCTCTGCGTCGCCAGCGGCAGCGCGTGCACCTTCATGACCGGGACCTGCACCGCGGGCACCTGCCAGTAGGAAGGGCGAGTGTGGCAGCGATGAGACTGGCGCTGCCGGGGGTGGTGGTCTTGACGTGGGCCCTGGCCGCCCACGCCGAGTGCAGCGACTGTGAGAAGCCGAAAGCGGTCTGCATCAAGGGCTGCTTCGCCGACTCCAACTGCCGGCGCGACTGTGAGCAGGACTTCCAGGCCTGCGTCGCGGAGTGCAGCCCCGAGGAGCGCAAGCAGGTCGGCGGGGCGAGGGACCTGCGCCGCGTCGAGACGGAGTGCTCGGGAGGGGACGAGAAGGCCTGCTTCACCCTGGGCGCGGTGTACTTTCGCGGCCGCGAGGTCACTGTCGATTACGAGAAGGCGGCGAAGTACCTCGAGGTCGCCTGCCGCGACGGGCAGGCCGACGCCTGCGGTTTGCTCGGAGACATCTACCTCCACCCTTACGGTGTGCCCCAGGACATCGGCCGCGGGCTGTCGTTGATCGACAAGGCCTGCGACCGTGGAAGCGCCGAGGGCTGTACGGCCCTCGGGCGGGTGCTGCGCGAGGGCAAGCATCGGCCGAAGGACGTCGAGCGGGCGATGAAGCTGTGGAGAGAGGCGTGCGGGAAGAACGCGGGCGAGGCCTGCACCCTGCTCGGCTCCGTCCACCTCGACGACAAGCACGAACCGATACTCGCGCTCGAGAAGTTCGATCGCGGCTGCACGCTCGGGCATGGGCCAGGCTGTTCGGCGCTGTGCGAGCTGTTGCTGGGAGAGCAGGGCGTGCCCCGGGATGAGAAGCGGGCGCTGAAGACCTGCGACAAGGCCTGCACCGACGGCAACTACCTCGCCTGCGCCGCCGAGGGGCGGCT
>JAYVRT010001012.1:0-11099 GCA_043776025.1 Archangiaceae bacterium
CCAATCTCCCTGGCTCATCTTGTCCATGCCTCCGCGTAGGCCGCGGGGCGGACATTTCTCCTGAGCAGTTAGCCGGACGTTTCTCCTGAGCTACAACACCCGGGCAACGTGCGGCGCCGCTTCGCTGTGCCAGGTGGCATTCGTTTGAGGTATGCAACGTCTCCTTTCGGCCCTCTGGAGATCGAATGAATCGCTGGCTTTGGTGCTTCCTCGTCGTCGCGCTGGGTGGCTGTTCGGGCTCCGGAAGTGGCAGCGGTGGCGGTAGCGGTGGCGGAGCGACGGGCGGTGGAAGTGGCGGTGGCGCGGGCGGAGCGGGGGGTGGCGGCGCTGCGTGCCAGGCCAACCTGCAAACGGACAAGAACAACTGCGGCCACTGCGGCCGGGTCTGCGAGAGCGGCGGGTGCTCGGGAGGGCAGTGTGAACCGATGCTGGTGTTGGATCCGCCGGATCGACCCTCGAGCTTCCTCTACGCGGTCTTCCTCTCTGGCGGGAAGATCTTCGAGTGGCAGTACACGACGGCGCCGGCCACGGTGCATTTCTTCGTCTACAGCGCGCCCGCGCCGCTGACTCCGCTCGCCCAGTCATCGGCCGGCGTGGTCGTTCAAGACGTTCCGCCCCCGCTCGACCCCAACCTGGGGATGAGCGCGGTCGCCTTCGATTCCACCTTCATCTACGAGGCCTCGCCCGGCACCACGACCGGCGGCGTCGCGCGCAAGAAGCTCGATGGCACCGAACCGACGGGAGCCGCGGCGCCGCTGTTCGCGCTCCCCGGGATGGACCCCGGCCTGCCCGCCGGAGGAGGTCTCCCGGTGAAGCCTGCCTCGGTTCTGAAGTGGAAAGGGATCGTCGTCGACGGCACCGCCGCCTATCTGGCCGGCACCACCACCGCCAACGGCGGCAGCTACCCCTACTCCGACTCGACCGCGATCTACGCGATCTCGCCGTTCCCTCCCGCCGCGTCGACCCAGGCGACGAAGGTGACGGGCCTCGACAAGCTGGGCGACATCTTCAGTGACCTACGGGTCGCCAATGGGCACCTGTTCTGGTTCGACAACTCGGTCGACTCGAGCAAGCGGTCGCTGTTCACCGCGCCGGTCGGCGGAGGAACGCCGATCAAGCTCGAGGATGATGTCTTCACCTCCGACCACAGCGCCATCGCCAGCGACACCCAGTTCGTCTACTGGACGATCTCCGGCAGCCAGGGAAAGGTTCGAAGGTGTCCGCTGGCGAATCTGGTCGCGACCGCGGCCACCGACGTGACGAACGTCGAGAGCTCGGCCGAAGGACTCACCGTGGATGACGGGTTCGTCTATTTCATGACCGTCGACAGCTACAAGACCGTCTGGCGCGCGCCCAAGGCCGGCGGCACGAGCGAGTCCCTGGGGAGCATGGTGTTGCCTCCCTCGCACATCGGCGACCGGATGCTGGGCGTCGATGCCAAGTACGTCTACGTCTCGGACAGCGACGGGAAGCTCTACCGGATGCCCAAGGTCCCCTGAGCGGCCCTGCCTGAGCACCAGGGCCTACAGCGGGAAGAGGCAGACGGTGCAGCCCTGGGGCGTGCAGACGCAATGCGCGTTGAGCGGACAGTCGGCGTCGCTGGCGCAGGTGTTGACGTTTTGACACGTGAGCCCGGTGCACCTCGAGGCGCAGTGGGCGCACCCTGAAGGCTTGTCGAGGACGCAGAACGCGGGCGAGGCGCAGTCGGTCTGCACCGCACAGGGCTCGCCGCACCCAGCGTCGTTGCGCCCGTCGGGAGCGAACGTCCGGCCACACCCTGGCGCGGCCGCGAGCAGGAAGAGGACGAGCCCGGTGCGCATCAGTGCTTGTTGAGCAGGGGCGCGACGAACATCAGCACCGTCGCCGCGGTGTAGAGCAGCGCGAAGAAACCACCCGCGAGGATGCCGATCCACGCGTGGACCCTGCCCTTGACCTCCGGGTGCTCCTTGGCGCGCTTGAGCCCGATGATGCCGAGGATGAGGCCCGCCCAGCCGATGAACATGCAGGGGATGATCGCGAAGACGCCGCAGTAGTAGCCGACGAGTGCGGGCACGTTCTTGTAGGGGATGAGTCCCCCGGTGGAGTCACCCTGCGGCGCGGGAGAGGGCTGTGGGGTCATCGGGCCGACTGCTTACTCCGGTTCATCTTTTGACGCCTCTGTCTGGCCGGCCTTAACTGGTCTCCAGTTTGGCTTCGCCCTCCCGAGACCGCTCCGCCGCATCGATGATCCGCCGCGAGCCGGTGGATCGCCTCTTGCGGGCGGCCGACGAGAAGCGGACCCAGCTGTCGCTGCACATGAAGATTCTCGCCGGCTACATGGTGCTCGGCGGGAGCTTGATCGGCTTCTTCTTCCTCGCCCAGACCCAGGACTGGCCCTGGTCGCTGAGGGTCTCGCTCTCGCTGGGTCTGACGCTGGTGCTGGGGGTGGCGCTGCCGTGGTCGGTGGGCGTCTCCCGGGTGCGCAAGCTGTCGAACGCGGCGTTGGAGGTCTCGCGGGGCGACCTTTCCCACGCGGTGGGCACCGACAGCTCGGGCCTGCGCGACGACATCGACGAGCTGGCGGGGGCGATCGCCAACATGCAGGAGAACCTGCGCGAGCTGGTGCGCCACATCCTCAACACCGCCGAGTCGGTCGCCGATTCGGCCACCGAGCTCTCCCGCAGCTCCGAGGCAGTCAACGCCCAGGCGTCGGACGTCGGCGCCTCGATGAAGAGCATCGCCCGCGGCGCCGAGTCGCAGAGCGAGCTGGTGGCGCGGGCGTCGAAGACCATCTCCGAGATGGCGGGCGCGGTGGTGCGCGCCGCCGGGAGCGCCAACGAGTCGGCGAAGGCGGCCGCGGCGACGAGGGCCGCCGCCGAGGAAGGCAGCAACGCCGCCCGGCTCGCGGGCGACAAGCTGACCAAGGTCTTCAACCGCATCGAGACCTCGAGCCGCGAGGTCTTCGCCTTCGGGGAAAAGACGCAGGAGATCTCGAAGATCGTCGACGTCATCACCCAGGTCGCGCAGCAGACCAACCTCCTCGCGCTCAACGCCACCATCGAGGCGGCGCGCGCCGGCGAGTACGGCCGCGGGTTCGCGGTGGTCGCCGACGAAGTCCGCAAGCTCGCCGAGAGCGCGGGCCGCAGCGCGGAGCAGATCTCCCGTCTGGCGCGCGACATCTCCGGGCAGTCGGCGGCGGTCGTCACCGCGATGAAGCAGGGCATCGACGAGCTCGCCCAGGGCCGCGAGGACCTCACCACCATCGTCCGCAGCATCGGCAGCATCACCGACACCGCCCGCGACGGCGCGGAGAAGGTCGGCCTCATCACCGAGGCGGCGAAGGAGCAGCAGAAGGGCAGCGAGGCGATGGTCGGGGCGATCTCCGAGATCTCCCTCGTCGCCCGGCAGAACGTGGTCGCCACCGAAGGAGTGCGCACCGCGATGGACAGCCAGAGCCAGCAGGTGGCCCGCCTCACCGCCGCGGCGCAGGAACTGACCAACCTGTCCGAAGAGCTGCAGACGGTGGTCAGCCGGTTCCGCCTCGGCTGACGATGCGCCACGTGCTCTTCAGGGTGGACAAGGGCCTGTACGCGGTGCCGCTGGCGGCGGTGCGGGAGGTGGTGCCTTCTCCGGGGACCTTCACCCGGGTGCCGCGCGCGCCCGAGGCGGTGAAGGGGGTCATCAACCTGCGCGGCCGGGTGGTGACGGTGGTCGAATTGGCGGCGTTGCTCGGCGTGGCAACGGCCCCGGTCGCTCAGCTGCTGCTGCTCGACCGGGGCCGCCGGGAGCTGGGGCTGTTGGTGGCGAACGTCGAGGGAATCGAGGCGCTGGAGAAGTTCGCGCCCCCGCAGGCGAAGGCGTCGGCGGCGGTGAAGGGGGTCGCCCGGCTGGGGGCCCAGGCGGTGACGGTGCTGGATCCCGATGGCATCGACACGGCTGTGGCGGCGGCGTTCAACAGAAGCTAACTTCCGCGCCTCTTTCGAACTTTCGGGGGACTGGAGACGAGTATGGCGAAGCGAGTCCTGGTGGTTGATGACGCCATCTTCATGCGGAACATCATCAAGGACATCTTCGCCTCCGGAGGCTTCGAGGTCGTGGGTGAAGCCGCGAACGGGCTCGAGGCGGTCGAGAAGTTCAAAGAGCTCAAGCCGGACCTGACGACGATGGACCTGGTGATGCCCTTCAAGAACGGCATCGAGGCCACCCGGGAGATCCTCAAGGCCGACGGGAAAGCAGTGGTGGTGATGTGCAGCGCGCTCGGCCAGGAGGCGATGGTGATGGAGGCGATCGAGGCCGGCGCCGTGGACTTCATCGTCAAGCCACCCCGCGCCGAGGACGTGCTGGCGGTGGTGAAGAAGGTCCTCGGCGAGGCGTAGCACCTGGCGTCGATCGACACCGCGAAGTACCTCACCCTCTACGTCGGTGAGGCGACCGAACACCTCGAGGCGCTGAGCCGTGAGCTCGCGGGACTCGAGGACCTGCAGGGCCCCCAGCGCTCCAAGGCCGTCGACGGGCTTTTTCGCCACGCGCACTCGGTGAAGGGGATGGCCGCCTCGATGGGCTACGAGCCGACGGCGAACCTCGCCCACCGGCTCGAAGACCTGCTCGCCACCATCCGCGACGCACCCCAGCTGCTCCAGCGGCTCGACGTGGACCTGTTGCTGGCCGGGGTCGACGTGCTCTCGGCGCACGTGCAGAGCGCGAGCCTCGCGGCCCCGTTTACGGCGTTCGCCGAGCTCGACCTGCGCTTCCAACAACGGCTCTCGGCGCTCACTGGCAAACCCGTCCCCTCGCCGGCGCCGCCTCCTCCGGCTGCGTCGCCCGAGCCGCCGCCTCCGCGCCCGGGGCTGCCGCGGCTGCTGGTGAAGGTGCGCATCTCTCCCCAGTGCGCGACGCCGGGGGTGCGCGGCTTCCTCGTCTACAAGCGGCTCTCGACGCTGGGCCAGGTCTTCGACTTGAAGCCGGTGCTCGAAGAGGTGAAGGCCGGCAAGCTGGTCGACGGGGTCATCACCCTCGAGCTGGAGACGCCGGAGAACGAGGCGAAGGTCTTCTCGACGCTGAAGACCATCGCCGACGTCGAGGCGTTGGCGGTGCGGCCGGCCAACGAGAGCGCCGCGGCCGAGCCCGAGGGGCCGCGCGCCGTGGGCCAGGAGCCGGCGCGCACCGTCCGCGTCCGCACCGAGCTGCTCGACCAGTTCCTCGACGCGGCGGGCGAGCTGCTGCTGGCGACGGCCCGGGTCCGGGAAGTGGGCAAGGGCCTGCCGTCGGCGGTGCGGCCGCCGCTGGACGAGTCGGTAGACCGCCTCCACGCGTTGGTGCGCGAGCTCCACGACAAGGTGATGAAGGCACGGATGACGCCGCTGTCGGTGGTCACCGACCGGCTCCCGCGCGCCAGCCGCGACATCGCCCGCCGCCGCAACCGTGAGGTGGAACTGAAGCTGTCCGGGACGGAGATCGAGCTCGACCGCGCAATCGTCGACGAGCTGGCCGACCCACTGCTGCACCTGCTGCGAAACGCGATTGACCACGGCATCGAAACGCCGGAGGAACGGACGGCGGCGCGCAAGCCGCTCAAGGGCACGGTGTCCTTGAACGTGCGCCGAAGCAAAGACCGCGTCGTCCTCGAGGTCGAAGACGACGGCCGGGGAATGGACGGGGAGAAGCTCAAGGCGGCGGCGGTGGAGCGCGGCCTCTACACCGCCGACGAGGTCGCCCGGCTCTCCCCCCAGGCGGCGCTGTTGCTGTGCTGTCTGCCCGGGGTCTCGACCGCCACCGACGTCACCGACATCTCCGGCCGCGGGGTGGGAATGGACGCGGTGAAGCGGGCGGTGGAGACGGCGGGCGGCACGCTGGAGATCGAGAGCACGCTCGGCCGTGGGACGCGGATCCGCCTGCATTTGCCTCTGACGGTCGCGGTGGTGAATCTTCTGCTGGTGGGCGTGGGCAACGAAATCCTCGGGCTGCCGATCGCCAAGGTGCTGGGTGTGGTGGAGGAACGGCCGAGCAAGCTCTCCTTCAGCCAGCAGCAGCGGCTGCTCGCCTTCGGCAACGCGATGGTGCCGGTGCACCCGCTCGCGGCGCTCCTCGAGCTGCCCCGGTCCGCTCCCGCCGACGACGCGTTGCGCCCGTTCGTGGTGGTCGACAGCGAGGAGGGCCGGGTGGCGCTCGAGGTCGACCGGCTCCACGGACAGGAAGAGGTGGTGCTCAAGGCGCTCGCCAAGCCGCTCGACCTGGTGCTCGGCCTGTCGGGGGTCACCATCCTCGGCAACGGGCGGCCGGTGTTCATCCTCGACGTCACCCGGCTGGTGCTGCCCGAGGCGCGCGCGTGAGCCTCGTCGCTCCATCCGCGATTCAGCTCGACGCGCTCGCCGAGGTGGTGAACATCGGCAGTGGGCACGGGGCTTCGATGCTCGCACGGCTCGTCGGCGGAGACGGGGTGATGGTCGACGTCCCCCGCGTCTCGCTGGTCGACTCGGAGCAACTCGCCTCGCTGCTCGGCGGGGCGGGGACGCAGGTGCTGGCGGCGGAGTTCTCCATCGACGGCGGGCTGCCTGGCCGGCTCTTCTGGGTGTTGCCCCGGGGGGACGCGCGGCGCCTGAGCGGCCGGCTGTTGCGGCGGCCGGCGGTGTCTGGCGCGCTGACGCCCGACGAGGCGGCGGCGCTCAATGAAGCGGCGAACATCGTCGCCTCGGCTTGCCTCACCGGTATCGGCAAGCTGCTGCAGTTGAAGCTGTTGCCCTCGCCGCCGGACCTGGTCGAGGGAGAGGTCGGCACGCTGCTGGGTGGGAAGGGCGCCCGCTTCGACGCGGTGGTGATGGAAGCGCGGTTTGCCTCGCGCGACTCACCCACGTTCGGCGGGCAGTTGGTGATGGTGCTCGACGCCGCCGGGCTGCGGGCGCTGCTCACCCGGCTCGGGCTGTAGCGCGCCACCGGGCGGGCGAGGTGACCGCGCGTCGGTGCCGTTGGCTTTCGAAGCCCAGCGCTTCAGCTCCAAGTCCGGCCCTGCGCACGCGTTTTCTCAGTCGCCGGGAAAGAGGTTGAATTTGCGTTGCCAATGCAAATTCACTTGGTGCGCTTGAGGTGCACGGGCCGGCGCGGCGAATGTCCTCGGACACCCTTCGGGGCGCAGGTGCCGTGCAACCGGCTGATCAATGGCGGTTGGCTGGCGGCGCCGGCTGGCAGCGGATGTGCACTGTGATTGAGCACGCAGCCGCACCTCTTCTTCGGAGCCCGCCATGAAAGTCTCTGGATTCTTCAAGCAGTGGGTTCGAGCCCTCGACACCCGGCCCGCACCGCCGGCCGCGCGGCACGCTTCTGACGCCCACACCCGCCGCGCGAAGACCGACGGCTTCGAGGTCACCGCCCGGCCGAAGGTGGACCTCGGCAAGGCGCCCGCGGCGTCGGCAGCAGCGGACACCGGGTTCGTCAAGGGCCTCTACCGGGACCTGCTCGGCCGTGAGCCCGATGCTGCGGGGCTCGCCTCGCACGTCGCCGGGCTGCGCCAAGGGATGTCGCGGGAAGAGATCCAGCAGGTGTTCCTCGGCAGCCCCGAGTGGCGCGCGAAGCACGCGGCGAGCAAGTGGGTGGCACCCGCGACCGCGACGACTCCCGCGGCGACGGCTCAGCCCACCCGCGTCGAGCAGTTCAAGCAGTTGATCAACGCCGACATGCGGACCGCCTTCGGACGGGACGCGACCGACGCGGACTACGGCTACTGGCTGCCGAAGCTGCAGTCTCCCTGCGACTCGGGGTTCGTCACCAGCGGGCAGCTGACGGGCGTCGAGTACTACCACCGGCGGATGTTGGGCTGGCAGGCAGGCGGCTCGGACATGGCTACATCCGGTCCGTACGCGGGCAGCTCCGACGCTAACGGCCCCGTGCCCTCGGCGACTGACGTGATGGGACGGCTTTCGGATCCAACCGGGCCCGCCGCCGTCGGCCCGACGACGCCGGACCGCACGCCCACCACCGCGCAGCTGCGCACGCTCATCGCCGCCGACATCAAGACCGCGTCGGGTGGCACCCGCCAGGCCAACGATGCCGACTACAACTACTGGCTGCCGATGCTGCAGTCGCCGTGCGACTCGGGCTTCGTCACCGGCGGGCAGATGACGGGCGTCGAGTACTACCACCGCCGGATGCTCGGCTGGCAGGCGGGCGGCTCGGACCTGGCGCTCGCGGGCCCGTACGCCGGCAGCCCTGACGCGAACGGCCCGGTGCCGTCGGCGACCGAGGTGATGGGCCAGGCGTGAAGAAATTGCCGCGCGGTTGATCCGGCGGCCGTTCTGTCGTTGAAGGCGAACCCATGAAGGTGCCACCGGTGGGTCGGGGGATCGCTCTGCTGGGGACCATTGTCTTCGGCACGAGCTTCGCGCTCCTCGCGGCGGCGCTCCTCCTGGGGGCGGCGGCGACGCCTCTGTTGGTCCTGTCGGCCGCGGTGTGCGGGATCTGCTTTGTCGCGCTCGCGCAGCAGCTCGTTGCGCGACCCGTCGCGCCGCCGGCACAATTGCCCGCCACGGAGCTGAGCCATGCCGAGCCGCCGGTGGACGCGCCGACGACGCCAGAGCCGGTCGCTGCGGTCGAGCCGGCGACAGCGCCCGAACCCGCGCCGCCGTCGTACGCCGACGTAACCGTTCAGGTGCTGCAAGCCCGGGGCTTCGAGCAAATGGCTGCCGCCGGGGCGTGGGCGCAGCCGGGGCTTCGGCTGGTGGCCCGGACCAACGACGCGGGCACCCACGTCGTCTGCGTCGTCGATGCGCAGCGGAACGAGGCGATCCGCTTCGGGCTGCTACCGGCCCAGTTGGCGGAAGCGACGGCGCTGCTCCCCCGAGGGGCGAAGACGCTCGTCGAGCTGGTGGAAGTTCGCCAGACGGTGCTCGAGGCGGACCAGTTCCGCCTCGAGCCACTGAAGCTGAAGAAGGGAGGCCTGACGTTCCGCGCCTACCTCGTCGACGAGCACCGCGGCATCGTCGGCAGCAACGCGAGCTCGACCCCGGACCACACCCGCACCTTTCTCACCCGCTTGCTGCGCGAAGGTCCCTGGGTAGGCGAGCAACTGCTCGCGCTGGAGACGAAGGTGGCCGGGCAGGCAAGCGAAGGGCTTCCCTGGGTCACCCTGGGGCTGATGGCGATGCTCGCCCTCGGTTTCGCCCTCGAGCTGCTCTTCGCGGTCGAGCCGATCACCGGCACCGCGAATCCGGGCGGCGGCTCGCTGGTCGCGTTGGGTGGCCTGCTGCCCTCGGTGATGAACCAGTTCACCGATGGCTACCGGCTCTGGATGCCGCTTCTCCTCCACGGCGACGTGGTGCACCTGCTGCTCAACGGCGCCGCGCTGTGGATGGCCGGCGTCATCCTCGAGCGCCTCGTCGGCCGTCGCTGGACCCTCGCGCTCTTCCTCGTCGGAGGGCTGGGAGGCAGCGTGCTCTCCTGGACCTTGAGCGCGAAGAACGTCGTCTCCGTCGGAGCGTCCGGCGCCATCATGGCGATGCTCGCCGCGGCCTTCGTCGCCTCGTCGCGGATGTGGGACGCGGCCGAGCGCCAGCAGGTGCAGGGCCTGCTCGCGCGGGTGCTGGTGCCGTCGCTGCTACCGATGATCGCCGTCGGCGGCTCCAAGGGCGTCGACATCTTCGCCCACCTCGGCGGCGCGGTGACCGGCGGACTGCTCGGGGCCCTGCTCCTGGCCGTCTGGCCCGTCGGTGAAGCCCGGCCCCGCGGCCGCCGCATCGCAGGGGGAATCGCCACGCTCGGGGCCCTGTGTCTTGCGGGCAGTGTCGCGCAGGCGTCCCGGGAGTATCCGGAGATTGCACTCCAGTACGAGCTGATGCCGAACGACCAGGCGCCTCACGACGACGAGGGCGTGGCGAAGGCGGCCGAGTTGCTTCAGCGCTACCCGGACGACCCACGGGTGCGCCGGTACGTCGCGCTCGGACGTCTGCGGGCAGGAGACTGGGCAGCGGCAGAGACAGGGTTCAAAGACGTCCTCGCCGACCGCAGACGCCTCGCGGCGTTCAAGCCCGTCTTCGAGCAGTTGCTGACGGGGGAGCTCGCGTTCGCGCTGATCAAGCAAGACAAAACCGATGAGGCGATCGCGCGGGTCGCTGCGTTCTGCCGGCCGCCGGCCGGTGAGAAAGTCTTCAGGACCATCGAGGTGCTTGGGCTCTGCCCTTTGGAGGAGGAGCCCGCTGTCGAACAGGCGCCACTCTCACCGCCCGAGCTGGCACGCGCCCGCGACCTGTCTCGCACCGCGCTCGAGGCCCACCGCGCCGGGCGCTTTGCCGAGGCGGTCCCCACCTTCAAGGAGTCGATCGCCCTCTGGCGGCGGGACCCGGCGTTTGAGATCGCCACCGCCCAGGACCGCATCAGCCTCGCCGCCAGCTACCGCCAGCTGGCGGACTACGGCAACGCGATTCCGCTGCTGGAGAAGACGGTCGGGACGCTCGCCGCCTCGAAGGCCGCCGAGGCGCCCGCGCTGCACCGGGGCGCGCTCAACAACCTCGCCACCGCCTATTGGAGCGCTGGGCGGGTGAAGCAGTCGCAGCGCACCTGGCAGAGCGCCCTCGCGCTGCACGGGGCCGAGCGCACCGAGGACAAGGCGACGGTGCTCGACCACCTGGCGATGGCGGCGGTGGAGACGAAGGATCTCGAAGCGGCCGAGCGGTACTCGAAGGAAGGGCTCGCGCTCTGGACGGAGCTGAGCGGCAAGGAGAACGCCGATGTGGCGATCTCGATGTCCGGCCTCGCGAATGTCGAGCTGAGCCGCAACAAGCTCCCCGAAGCGCGCGCGCTGCTCAAAGACGCGGCACGGATCCTCGAGCTGCGGCTGGGCACCACCCACCCGAACCTCGGCTCGATTCTCAATCTCCAGGCGCGCGTCGAAGCGGCGGCGGGAGATGCGGCGCTGGCGCGGCAGTACTACCAACGGTCGATCTCTCTTTGCCGCGAGACGTTGGGCGAGAACCACCCCCAGGTGCGTGAAGCGGTCGACGGGCTGGCCTTGCTGGAGAAGAAGTAGGCTGCGCGCGGGCCCCTGAGCTACCGAATGTTGCGCATGACGTTTTCGCGGGACGGGATGAGCTTCTGCGTCGCCTTCAGCTCTTCCTGAATCCCGCGGCGCTGCTCCT
>JAYVRT010001013.1:0-3237 GCA_043776025.1 Archangiaceae bacterium
GGCGAGGAAGACGAAGAGAAGATCGAGGAGTTCGAGGAAGAAGAGGCCGTCGAAGAAGACGTTTGACGCGGGCGCCGGGTTCCTGGCGCGGGCGCTAGCGCTTGATCTCGGCGATCGCCTGGCGAATCAGTGCGTAGAGCTGGCTGCCAATGGCCTGCTCACCCGCGGGCTTCGGTTGGGGCGGTCTGGGTGTGGGATGCATTTTCACTTCTCCCGGCTGGTTCCTGGGCGGACCCATGAGCAACCTCTCGGCCAATTGAACGTCAGACACATGACGCGGATTTCCGGCGACATACTTTTGTGTGTCACCAGGAGATAACGACGCCGCTGTCAGAGGGGCGCTGACGTTTCAGGGTGCGGGGGTGTCGGACACTTCCCACCCCACGTCGATGGTGACGCCGGCATCGGCCTTCACCTCGACCTCGACGCGCTTCTCGCCCAGCCTTGGGTGCCAGAGCTTCAGCGGGTGCTTGCCGACCCCGACGCCGGCGATGCGAAAGTGGCCGGCAGGGTCGGTGGTGGCGAAGAGGGCGTGATTGAAGGTCGCGACCCAGGCGTGCATCCACGGGTGGACGTCGCACTGCAGCTCGACGAGCCCGGCGTTGGCGGGGAGCTTCTTCTCGATGGTGAGGTTCTCCAGCGGCATCATCGTGTTGAAGAGCGGCGTCCGATCGGGCGGCGACATGCCGCGCACGTTGTGCAGCACCGGGTCCGAGTTCTTCACCTTCAGCGCCCCGCCGGCGCGGGTGGCGAGGATCGCCGGCCGGTAGACGCAGCCCTTCTGGTCGAGCAGCGGCGGCACGAAGTCGGCGGGCAGCGCGGCAGCCGGGGCGTCGTCGATCGAGACCACGGCGAAGGCGAGCGCGCCGCCCTCTCCCACGCTGAGCGAGAGATCCGGAGCCTCGTCGCCGCACTGCCTCGCGAGCGTGCCGTCGATGCGGTGCGGCTTGAGCGGAGGGAGCGCACCGCGGGCGGTGACGGTGCCCTCGACCCACCCGAAAGGGCCCGTCGGAGTGACGAGCGGCACCGGCGCAGGCGGATCAGTTTTGGGTTTCGTGCAAGCGCCGAGCAGCAACGTGACCGCGAGGCACAAAAGTGGTTTGGATCGCCGCAATTGATGTTGGTAGAAGCGCACCGGTTCGCGCATGGCGCGCGTTATGTCGTACGGAGGCAGTTTTGCGGGAGAAATTGTTAGCCCTCGTCGCGCTGCAGAAGGTCGACCTGGAGATCGCAGCGCTCAACAAGTCCGCGGCGGACTTCCCCCGGCAGATCGGCGAGCTCGAGAAGGAGCTCGGTCAGGGCCGCAGCGCCGCCGAGGCGGAGAAGAACAAGCTGACCGATCTCGATCGGCAGAAGTCGACGATGGAGCAGACGATCGTCGAAGAGAAAGACAAGGTGAAGAAGTGGGAGGCGCGGCTGACCGAGCAGCGCTCGACGCGGGAGTACTCCGCGCTCGCCCGCGAGATCGACATCGCGAAGAAGACCAACCTGACGATGGCCGAAGACCTGATCGAGCTCGGCAAGGCGCAGGCAGCGCAGCGGCTGGTGTGGCAGGCGAAGGAAGGCGAGTTCGCCGGCCGCGCGAAGGAGCTGGGCGAGAAGATGGCGGCGCTGCGCGCGGAGCTGGCGGCGGTCGAGGCGCAGGTCAAGGGCATCGACGGCCGGCGCAACGACGCGGCGAAGAAGGTCGATGGGACGCTGATCAAGCGCTACGAGCACATCAAGAAGAAGAAGATGCCCTCGATGGTCGCGGTGGTCGCGCCCGGGACCTGCACCGGCTGCCGGATGAACGTGCCGGCGCAGATGTACAACACGCTGGTGACGACGCTCGGCTACGACCTGTGCCCTTCGTGTCAGCGGATCATCTACGCGTCCGAGGCGCTCGAAGGTTGACGACGGAGTAGAGTCGACCTCGTCTCGTGGCCAAGAAGATCATCACCGACGCTGAGCTGCTGAAGTTCATCGCGCGCGAAGAGCCCCTGTCGGCCACGTTGGAGGCCTACCCCAAGGTCACCCGCGAGCGCCTGCGCAAGCTGCTCGACCGCGCCGCCGAGCTGATCGTCGACGGCGGGATCGCGCCCGAGGGTGACGAGGGGGCCTTCGAGCGGATGCGCGTCTACTCCGACGGCGCGGCGCGCGGAAACCCGGGGCTGTCCGGCGCGGGCGCGGTGCTGGTCGAGCCCTCGGGGCAGATCGTCGATCGGCTCGGCAAGTTCCTCGGGGTCCAGACGAACAACTACGCCGAGTACATGGGGCTGTTGATTGGCCTGCGGCGCGCGAAGGATCTCGGGGTGCGGGAAATCGAAGTCTTCGCCGACAGCGAGCTGATGATTCGGCAGCTCGGCGGGCGCTACCAGGTGAAGAGCGCGACGCTGCGCCCGCTGTACGAAGAGGCGGTGCGGCTGCTCAACGACTTCTCGCGGGTGAAGCTGGTGCACGTGCCGCGGGAGATGAACAAGGCGGCCGACGAGATGAGCAACCGCGCCATCGACGAGCGGATGTAAGTTTTACTTCGGGGTCGGCTTCTTCTGATTCCGGGGAGTTAAGCGGGCCCGAACTGGTCGGCTGTTCAGGAGCAGGCAGCGGGAGAGCCCCCAGCGCCTCGATTCGACCGTCCGGGAAGAGCTTGAGCCCGTAGGGCGCGCGGCGCGGGAACACGGCCGCGACCAGCTCGCGGCGCTGCTCCACGGTGGCGGTTTCCAGCCGGGCCGCGAGGGCCTCGAGACGCTGGCCGATGTCCCAGGCTGCCTTCTTCATCGCCACGGCGGCATCGCGCTGGGACACGAAAGCAGCGCGACGCTGCTCGGCCCCGCGCTGCTGGCCACCGACCTCCGCGAGTTGCTTCTCGAGGTCGGGCTCGGAGACCAGTTCCTTGCGGTACAGCCTCATCAGGTTTTGCTTCTGTCGATCGAGCGACTTCAATTCCTTCTCGGTGGAAGCGATCTCGCCTTCCCATCGGTCCTCGCCGACATCCATCCCCAGTCCAGCGGCTTCGCGGAGCAGCTTCGGATTGCCGAGCACGCGCTCCGCCTCGGCCCAAACGGCGGCCTCCACCGCGTCGGCGTTGTGCTGGATCTCGGCGCATGGGGGGCGCTTGAAGTCCGGCTTGGCCGAGTGGGCAGGGTGGTACTGACCGCAGCGGTAGGCCTGCTGACGGTTCACCGGCTTCCCGCAGGTCCTGACGTGCATGCCGCTGCCGCACTCGCCACAGACCAGCAGACCGCTGAGCAGTCGCGG
>JAYVRT010001014.1:0-11067 GCA_043776025.1 Archangiaceae bacterium
CGTCGAGCATCCACGGCAGCGCGTTGCGCCGCGGCACTTGAACCCGCGCCGGGACCTCGAGCGTGCCGAAGGCGAGATCCCACAGCGGCGTCGTCACCCCGTGGTTGAGCCGAGGGCGGCTGAAGTGGTGGTGGAGGTGGTGACGGCGCGCCCACCGGCCGTACCAGGTCCACCCCGCGTGGGTGTGGAGGCGGCGGTGGATCACCTCGTAGGCGACGTACATCGTCACGAAGCCGCACGAGCCCGCCAGGCCGGTGGCTCCAAGGAAGTACACCAGCGTCGGCGCGGTCAGCCCCAGCACCGCGACCGCGACGAGCCCCTTCTTCCACGTCGGCGCGAACCAGGTCACTGTGGCGTGGTGCTTCAGGTGCTCGGTGGAGAACGGGTTGCGCGCGCCGCGGCGGTGCCCCAGGCCCCGGTGGAGCCAATACTCGGCGAAGGTCCAGACGAGAGCGCCGAGGGTGAAGGCAAACACGCCTCTCATTCTACCACCTGCGCTGCGCGGGCACCGACCCCGACCCGACCGGCGGCGAGCCAACCGAGCGAGAAGACCATCCACAGCCCCGCCTCGACGCCCCACGGCGACCAGGCCGCGATCGCCGCGGCGATCGCCACCACCCGCAGCGCCTCGAGCCCGAGGCCCCAGCGCTTCGACTCGAGCATCGCCGCCCAGGCGGTCGCCATCGCCCAGAGCACCAGCGTGAACGCCACCTTCTGAGCGCCGGTGAAGGGGGACGCGTGGTGGCTCACGAGGAGCATCAGCCCCAGCGAGACGAGCATCTGGAAGACGAGGTAGCCGCGAACACCCGGCAGCTCGGTCGAACGGAACCTGGTGTCCGCCTTCCACTGCACGCTCTGGCGCGGGGGCAGATCGCTCGGCCGCCAGCCGGTGGGCATGAACCAGATCCGCAGGCGGTCCCACCCGCTGCGGGTCGCGATCGCGTCGCCGGTGAGCTTCGCCCACGCCTCGAAGTTGATCGCCGTCGGGTCCCAGGTGTTGAGCGGGCTGGTGAGGCCGTAGGAGCACTCCTCGGTCTCGTCGGCGTAGGTGCCGAAGAGCTTGTCCCAGATGATGAGGAAGCCGGCGTAGTTCTTGTCGAGGTAGCGGTCGTTGCGCGCGTGGTGCACCCGGTGGTGCGAAGGGGTGTTCATCCAGCCTTCGATCCACCGGGGCAGCTTCGGAATCACCCGGGTGTGGGGCGCGAACTGGAGCACGAGGTGGAAGGCGACCATCGACACCACCGCCTCGGGCGAGAAGCCCACCAGCACCATCGGCCAGTAGAAGAAGAACGAGAAGAAGCGCTGGGTGACGCTCGCCCTCAGCGCCACCGCGTAGTTGAGCTCCTCGGTCGAGTGGTGGGGCGAGTGCGCCGCCCAGCCGACGTTGGTGCGGTGGCCGAAGCGGTGAAACCAGTAGAAGAGGAAGTCGACGCCGACGAAGAGCGCGACGAGGTTGAAGCCGGTCGCCTCCAGCTTCCACGGCGACAGCCCGCCGAGCTTGCCGAACAGCGGCAGCACCAGCAGCGCGACCCCGACGTTGACGCACTGGTTGAGCACCGCGGTCCCGACCGAGGCGATCGAATCCTGGAAGCTGTAGTACCCGTTCTTGCGCACCAGGCAGTAGATGAACTCGACGAGCGCGAGGACGATGACGAAGGGGGTCGCGACGGCGTAGACGTTGATCGGCATGGGCACAGGTGTACGCGAGCCCCTCGCGCCCCGCCTTAACCTGGGTTAACCCGCTGCTTTCGTGAAGCATCCGAAGCTGTTTCAGAAGATCGCCGCGATCGCCCCCATCCCGGAGACGGAGTGGCGCAAGGCGGAGGCGCTGGCGCAGGAGCAGGCGGTGAAGAAGAAGGAGCACTTCATCCGGCCCGGGGATCCCGCCGATCGCTTCGCGGTGGTGCTTGAGGGCGTCTTCCGGGCGTACCGGGTCTCGGTGAAGGGCGAGGAATCGGTCAAAGCGTTTCGCGCCGAGCTCGAGCTGATCGGCCCCTACGCCGAGCTGCTGCAGGGCATCGCCTCGATCACGGCGATCGAAGCGCTCGAGCCGAGCCGGGTGCTGGCGTGGCGCACCCGCGACTTCCAGACCCTCGAGGCCGGCCACGGCTGCTGGTCGATGCTCGCGCGCCGGGTCGCCGAGTACCACTTCATCCTCAAGGAGCGCCGCGAACAGGAGTTCCTCGACCTCTCGGCCGACGAGCGCCTCGATCGCTTCCGCGCCGAGCACCCCCACCTCGAGGGCCGGATTCCGCAGCTGCAGATCGCCGCCTACCTTGGCATCACCGACGTCGCGCTGAGCCGGATCATGTCGCGCCGCCGCAAGGGAAGGCGCTGAGAAGGGGTAGGATCCCACACCGTGGACTTCTCCGTTTCTGACGACGAGCTGGAGGCCTGGGCCAAAGAGCGGGGGGCTGAGCTCACCCACCGGGAAGACGTGCGGCTGGCGATCGCCTGCGGCCGCGGAACCCCGGCGGCGCTGGCCCAGTTCGATCAGCAGTGCCTTTCGACGATCGCCGCCACCGCGCGGCGCTTCGGCAACGCCGACTTCGTCAGCGAGGTCTCCCAGTTGGTGCGGCGCAAGCTGCTGGTGTCCGAGTCGCCCGACGGTCCGGCGATCAAGGAGTACGGGGGCCGCGGGCCGCTGACCAAGTACGTTCAGGCGGTCGCCGCGCGCACCGCCCTCAATCTGCTCCAGGCGAACAAGAACCACGCGCCGCTGCAGGGCGATGAGGTGCTGCTCGAGACTCCCGCGGGGGGAGACGACCCCGAGCTGGCGGCGATCAAGCTGCGCTTTCGCACCGAGTTCAAAGACGCCTTCGCCGCGGCGATGGCCGCGCTCGACGAGACGTCGCGCAGCGCGCTGCGGATGCACTACCTCGACGGCCTGACGCTGGCCAACCTCGGAGCGCTCTACGGCTGGTCGGTGCCCACCGCGTCGCGAAGGGTGGCGGCGGCCCGCGCGACCCTGCTCACCGCCACCCGGAAGATGATGACCGACAAGCTGCGCCTCAACCCCTCCGAGCTGGACAGCGTGCTGCGGCTGATCGAGAGCCGGCTGTCGGTCGATGCGCTCGCGCTGTGACTACTGGCCGCCCAGCTCTTTGAGGCAGCGGGCCAGGCCGTCGCGGGCTTGCTGGCGGGCGTGGTCGACGGACCCGACGAGCGCGCCCTCTTTCTCCAGGGCGTCGAAGCCGTCGAGCGCGCGCTGCAGCGCCTGCCGCGCCACACCCCAGGCCTGCTTGCCGGGCCTGGCGATCGCCCGGCCCAGGAGGAATTCACTCTCGGAAGCAACCCACAGCGCCCGGCGGTTGCGCAGCCGCCCCAGCGAGGGGTTCTTCGCGAGGAGCGCGTCCATGCCCTTCAAGGCCAGCTGGTTCTCGGCCACCGCTTCGTCGAAGGCCAGGCGCCCCGCGAGCGCGTAGGCGAGCCCGTTGTGGGCGTCGTTGACGACCTCGAGGACGGTGAGGTTCTCGGGGTCGAGCGGAAGCAAGGCCGTCGCCTCGGCGAGGAGGGTTCGAAAGCCCGTCTCCGCGGCCTTCCAGTCCTTTCGGGCGATGTCGGTGAAGGATGCCGCGGTGAGCAGTTGGCACAGGTCGCGCCTGGCCTGAACATTCGCGGGGTCTTCGTCTCTGAGCGCGCGCTGCACCTGCAGCGCCTCCCGATGGGTGGCGGCAGCCAGATCGTTAAGGTCTGCTGCTTCCTGCGCCGAGGCGAGCCCGCTGAGCGCGACCACCAGGTCGCGTCGCGCGACCGAGTTGTGCACGTCGAGCGCGAGATCCTTGCGGGCCTGGGCGAGCGGGCGCTGGGCCATGTCCAGGGCCCGCGGCCGCTGCCCATCGAGGAGGTAGAGGATCACCAACCGGCTCCACGCGGTGCCGGTGACGCGACGAAGGTCAGGAGAATCGGGCTGCTCGGCGAGCAACGCCGCGCTCAGCCGCTCTGCCTCTACGGTGTGCGCGATCGCCTCCTTGACCCGCCCCTGCTCCTTGCGCACGTCGCCCAGGGACAGGTTCACCACCGCGACCCCCCTGCGAGTGGTCGGGTCGGTGCGCAGCGGAAGCAGCGCCACCCGAGCCGCCAGGGACTTCTCGAGCCGGGCGGCGGCTGCGTCGAGCTCCCCCAGCTGGATCAGGACCTGCCCGATCGACAGGTCATCTCGAGAGACCGCGAACCGTTGGTCGAGATCCTCGGGCCGCTGGGTGGCGAGCGCGTCATCCGACGCGCGGGCCTGCTCGTACTCGGCGAGCGCGCTGCGCAGGTCGCCCGTCACCTCGAGCAGCGCCGCGACCTTCTCATGGCTCGCCGCCTCGACCTTGCGCGCGGCGACGTCCGCTGGCGCGGCCTCGAGGACGCTCTGCGCGATCTGCCGCCCCTTGAGGTAGCTCGCCCTGGCGCGGGTGGTGTCTCCCAGGCTCGCGCCGTACGGGTCGCCCTGCACGTCGCCGACCTTCAGATAGGCCTGCGCGAGCTCCGAGCGCAGCGACAGGTCCTCCTGCCCGTCAGCGGCGAGCGAGTCGAGGTAGGTCAGCGCGTCCTGCACCAGCCGCTCGCGCATCGGGGTCGACCCCGGCAGCTGGGCGATGCCGTCGTGGTAGTCGAAAAGCACCGCGTGGGCGAGCGACCGGACCTGCGCGAACCGGTGCTGGGCGACGTCGCGTTGGCGCGCCGCGTTTTGGGCCTGCCACAGCGTCGTCACCAGCCCGACCGCGAGCGCGACGAAGGCGCCGACGAGCGCGGCCACGCTCGTCTTGTGACGGCGGATCCACTTCACCGCGCGGTAGAGGCTGTTGCTCTTGCGCGCGAAGGTGGCCCGGCCGTCGAGCCAGGCACGCACGTCGTCTTCGAGCGCCTGCACCGAGGCGTAGCGATCCTTCGGTTCCCGGCGCAGCGCCATCGAGACGATCGCGTCGAGGTCTCCTTCCAGCTCGCGCCGCAGCCGCTCGCGCGACGGGGCACGCGAGGCCACCGCTGCGTCCGAAGCGCGCGGGACCGCGAGGCTGCACCGCGGCAGGTCTCCCACCCGAATCGCCTGAAGCAGCGCGTCGAGGTCGCCAGGCGCGACCGCGTACGGGCCGACGCCGGTGACCAGCTCGAAGAGCACCACCCCGAGCGAGTAGACATCGGAGGTGGTGGCGACGGGCTCGCGGCGCACCTGCTCGGGCGAGGCGAAGGCCGGAGTCATCGGCGTCGCGCCGGTGGCGGTGAGTCCCGCGTCACCCTCGAGCAATCGGGCGATGCCGAAGTCCACCAGCTTGGTCACGCCAACGCCGGTGACGAGAATGTTTCCCGGCTTGAGGTCGCGGTGAACCACCAGGTGCTGGTGCGCGTGGGTCACCGCCGCGAAGACCGGAAGCATCAGCTCCAGCCGCTGCCGCGCGGTCAACCTGCGGCTGTCGCAGAACAGATCGATCGGCTGCCCATCGACGAACTCCATCACGAAGTAGGGGCGGCCCTCGGCCGTCTCGCCGGCGTCGAGCAGCCGGCCGATGTTCGGGTGCTCGAGGCCCGCGAGGATCTCCCGTTCGTGGATGAAGCGCTGCGCCCGCTCGGTGACATCGCGCTGCGCCTCATGAAGGATCTTGATCGCGACCTTGCGGCCCACCTTGGGGTCCCAGGCGGCGTAGACGGTGCCCATCCCTCCGGCGCCGACTTTCTCCTGGAGCACGTAGCGACCCAGCGCCCCGGCCTGCGGCCTCGACTCGGCGGTGCGCGCCACCTCTGAGAGCACCATTCGGCACGTCGCGCAGCCAGCGAGGTGCCCGGCCATCGCCTCGACCTGGTCTCCGGACAGCCGCCCGTCGGCCCACGCGGCCAGCGCGTCGTCGCTGATGCAGGGGTTGGTGGTCACGACCGTCATCGGCCACAGCCACCGGGCTGCAGCCAGCCGAAGGTCAGGCGCTCGAGGTCGAACGCCGGCACCTCGCGGGGAGTCTGCGCGATCGCGCCGGTCGAGATCGCTCCCGCTGCCAGCCATTCCCTGTGCTTCGTCATCGAAGGACGCAGGATGGCATCGGAACCTCGAAGCCGCCACGAACGGCGCGCCGCTGCCCGTTGGGACCGCTCGCCCGTGGGCTGCGTGCAATGGACACGCCCGGGCATTTCTGGTTCCTCGGGCGAGGTCGCAGAGCACCGCGAGCGATCAGGCCAACTGCTGCAGCTGCGGCTGAGCGACGGCGGCGTCTGCCCGTAGACGTCAGAGCGGCCCATCGGTGCGAAAGACCGGGTAGAGGTTGAGCCGCTCGTCGAAGCTCGGGTGCCGGGCGTAGAAGAAGTTGAGGCGCGCCTCGGGGCTCTTGAAGAACTCGGGGTCCTTGAGCCTGGCGTTGAACTCGGAGAGCACCTTCGGGTCCTGCAGCAGCTCGCGCGCCACGCCCTCGGCGACGTAGTCCTCCATGTATTCCTTCGACTCCAGCTGGGCGTCGAAAAAGCCCCAGGACATCAGCGAGTCGGGAGCAGTCGGCTCGAGCAGTTGCACCAACAGCGCCAGGTGCGCCTGCGCCGCAGGGACAAAGAGCGAGCCTTTGGGCACCGCGCGCGGCTCGTCTTTCCATTCCCCCTTGACCGCCACCGTCAACCGGCCCTCGTACGGCGTCGCGCGAAACTTCGCCGCCGCCACCCGGAAGGTCTTCACCGCCGCGCGCGGGTGCTCGGCGGGGATGACCTCGAACTTGAAGCCGTGGAGCGTCAGCTTCTCGCCCACCAGCGCCGCCTGTCCGGGGAGGACCACCCAGCCTGCCTTCGGCGCGCGGCCTTTGAGCACCGGCACCACCTCGTAAAAGAACGGCTCCTTCCAGACCTGGGGCGTCGCTTCGTCGTAGTGCAGCCACTTCTTCCCGCTCACCACCGAGTCTTCGAGGGTGTACGCGTAGCCGAGGAAGTCGAGGGGCCGGCTCGCCTTGCTGGTGTCGAACGCCAATGCCAGCTCTTCGCCGGGCAGCTTCAGGTCCGCCGCCTCGGCCGCCTCCGCCGCCTCGCGCCACTTCCCGCCCGAGGCCGCGGCGTGCTCGAGCAGCAACAGCGAGGCGTCGAAGGTGGCCTTCACCCGGGTGGCGTAGTCCTTCCATGAGTGGGTCTCCACCAGCACCCCGATGCGATGGTGCAGCGCCCAGTAGGAATTGGAGAAGCGCGGCGGAGCGACCCCGTAGTTGAAGCCGGACAGCGGATCGTCGTCCTTGACGAACGAGGGGTAGAAGTCGAGCGGGAGGTGACCCTTCTCCTTCAGCTCCTTCTGCAGCGACTCGCTCAGCTCCAGGCCCAGCGTCTTCAGGCCCTCAAAGCCGCCGAAGCGCGGCTCGAGCGTCACCGCGACGTCGTGTTGAAACTTCGCGCCGTCGGTCACGTGGAGATCGCCGAAGAGGATCGGGTCGTACTTGAGCAGCAGCTTCAGCATCGCCTGCATCTCTGGGGCCTCGGCCTTCACCCAGTCGCGGTTGAGGTTCAGGTTCTGCGACGTCACCCGCCACCCCATCGCCTCCGGGCCGTTCTGGTTGGGGCGGCCGAAGGCGCCGAAGCGTTCGTGCCCGTCGACGTTGAAGACCGGGACGAAGACCCAGGTGACGCGGCCGAGCAGCCCCGGGGAGACCTTGTTGTCCAGCAGCTCACGCAGCAGCCAGAAGCCGGCGTCCTTTCCGTCGATCTCCCCGGCGTGGATCCCGCCCTCGAGCAACACCACCGGGCGCTTCTTCTTGGCGTTCGCCTTCGGCTCGAAGGTGCCGTCGGCGCTCGCCACCAGCGCGAGCAGCTTCCGGCCCTCGGGGGTGACGCCAAACTGCTCGCACTTCACTTTGCCGGGGAAGCGCCTGGGGAAGGCGGCGCACAGCCGCTCGACCTCGTCGTAGCGCCCCGTCTGCTTCCACCCCGTGACCTCGGCGGTGGTGTTGAGCGGATCGCTGGCGAGCAACAGCAGGGGGACGAGGAACGTCATCATTCGGCTCCTACTTCAGCTCGGGGATCCGGCGGTTGAAGAACTCGAGGACGAAGTCCGGGCCGCCGCCCTTCGCGCGCTCGGGGCACTTCTTCTCGATCTGGATCCACGCCTCCTCCGCCGCGACGCGGCGGTAGGCGGCGTCCACCGCGCCGAGGCGCGCAGTCAGGCCCAGCTGGCCCAGCGCCTCCTTGTGCTTCGCCGACGCCGCGGCCCACAGTTGCTTGAGCCGATCGACCTGCTGCTTCAGCGACTCCTGGCTCATCTTCGCGATCGCCAGGTGGTGCTCACCCTCGACGATTGGCGCGAGGTCGGCGGCGATCGAGGTCGCGCAGAAGATCGTCACCGCTCCGTCCACCAGCTCCGCCTTGAGCCCCTTGTCGCTGGCGAGCGCGGGCGCGGCGGCGAAGGCGAGCAGCAGGGCGAGCCTCGAGCTCATCGATTGATCACGAAGGCGCAGGCGGCGTCGAGCCAGACCCGCACCCCGGTGAGCGCCTGGAGCAGCGTCGAGTAGTGCGCACGCTCGGCGGAGAGCGTCGCCTCGAGCGCCTCGCCCTTGATTCCCTGGTGACCCAGCGACAGCTTCAGCCGCCGGAGCACCGCGTCCCGTTCGTGCTCGATCGCCGCCCGCGCCCGCGCGGCCCGGCGCTTCAGCTCCGCTTCGGCGGCGAGGCTCCCGGCGGCGACCGCGAGCTCCAGCCCGTCGGCGAGCGCGGGGAACGCGGCGCGGAGGTCCTCTCCCTTCAGCGGGCGGCCGGCTTCGGCGTTGAGCACCTCGAGCAGCTTGCTGTCTCCCGGCTTCACCTGGCCGTTGTCGTCGATCACCACCGCCACCTGCACCAGCAGGCGATCGAGGAAGCGCGAGAGCTGGCGCGAGGGCACCCGGGCGCCGACGCTGGTGTCCGCCGGCTCGGGTGGCGTGAGGTGGAACAGCAGCTCGACGCCCCGCGCCTTCTGTGGCCCGCGCACCTCGAGAAACCGGGCGCCGTTGCGGCCGTAGGGGCCGTCGCGCATGAAGCCGAAGAGCGCCTCGACGATCGGATGGCCGGTGGCGAAGTACTCGATCTCTTCCTGCTCGACCGCGGTGTCGCGCCAGAAGGTCCCGAGCACCGTCCGTTCCTGGGAGATGTCGAGGCCGGGCAGCGCCTCGACCTTGAGCGCGTGGCCAAAGTGAAAGGCGCACTGAAATGCGTCCACCATCTGGTCGGTGTCCACCCCGATGCCGACCCGCAGCGCGAGCTCGGTGACCGTCTCTTCCAGCCGCTCGTCGAGGTCGCGCGCCACCGCCCACAGCCCTTCCTCGAGCGTCTCGTCCTCGTCGCCCTCGATGCCGCTGCGGGCGTGGGCGCGCTCCACCAACTCGGTCACCGCGTCGCGATCGAAGCTGCGCAGGTCGAGCAGCGGGTCGTACGCGTGCAGCACCTGCGCCCGCGCCGCCGCCACCTTCTGCTGCAGCAGCGTCACGTACTCCGCGCGGGCCTCGGGAGGCTCGAGCGCCAGCTCGGTCAGCTTCGGCTCGACTTCTTCGAGCACCGCGTCGAGGCCGCCGACGGTCTCCCCGAAGACGCCGACCGCGTCCGCCAGCACCTTGAGCACGGCGGAGGACAGCGAGCCCTCGGTGTCGAAGACGTGGATCTGAACCGGGTGGGTCTGCCCGATGCGATCCAGGCGGCCGATGCGCTGCTCGACGGTCGCCGGGCTCCACGGGAGATCGTAGTGGACCAGGTGGTGCGAGAACTGAAAGTTGCGCCCCTCGCCGCCGACCTCGGTGCACAGCAGCACCTTGGGCCCTTCCGGATCGCGGAAGCGGGCCACCTGCCGGTCGCGCTCCACGAGGGGGAGGTCGCCGTGGTACGCAAGCGACTCGACCTTCTCCTCGACCAGCCGCGCCTTGAGGCTCTCCAACGTGCTGTGCGCCTCGGTGAAGACGAGGATCTTCGCGTCCTTCTCCGCCGCCCAGATCTCTTTGAGCAGCTTCGCGAACGCGGCGAACTTCGCGTCGCGCGCCGGCAGCGACAGCTTCAGCTCGCCCAGCGCCTGCGCCCCGGCGAGCGACTTGAGGAACGCCGCCGGCGACGACTCGAGCCGCCGCAGCAGCCCGGCGAGCGCGGCCCCCTTCAAGGTGCCGTCCTCTTTGAGCGCGGCGATCGCGGTCGCGCGTGCCTGCTGCTCTTCCTTCGAGGGCTTCACCGGGTGGCGGTGGAGCTTGCGCTCGGAGAACCCGCCCACCACCGCGCGCCGGTTTCGCACCAGCCGGTCGGACAGCGAGTAGGTCTCGGCGAGGTGGGCGAGCATCTCCGAGGGCTCCCCGAGGCTGGCCAGCAGGTCGTCCCCGGGGAACCGCGCCCTCAGCTTCTTCACCGCCGCCGCCGTCGCCTCGCCCTCGAGCAGACCCCGCACCGCCTCGGCGAGCTCTTCCTGCCGCGCCAGCCGGGCCTCGAACTGCTTCACCCCCGGCGCGGTGGCGGGGTCAATCAGCGACAGCAGCGCGTTGTACTCGGCCGGGTCGAGCTGCATCGGGGTCGCGGTCAACAGCAACAGGCCCCAGCAGTTCTTCGCCAGCGCCGCCGCCGCCTGGTGCGCCTTCTCCGCCTTCAGGTGGTGGGCTTCGTCGATGATCACCATGTCCCAGAACGCCGCCGCTGCGCCGGCCTCATCGCGCGCCACCTCGTTGCGCTGCAGTTGCTCGAGGCTGGTGATCACCAGGTCGAAGCGCGCCCAGGGGCTGACCCCCGGCTGCTCCTCGATCGACTGCTCGTAGCGCTCGGCGTCGAGCAAGGTGAAGAGGTGGTTGAACTTGTGGAACAGCTCGACCAGCCACTGCACGGTGAGGTGGCTCGGCGCGACCACCAGCACCCGCCGCGCCAGCCCCGCCAGCCGCAGCGCGGAGAAGACCATGCCCGCTTCGATCGTCTTGCCCAGGCCGACCTCGTCGGCGAGCACGAACCTCGGCCGACGCGCGGAGAGCACCCGCTGCACCACGCCCACCTGGTGCGGCTTCACCATCACCCGCGACGCGAGCAGCGCGCCCAGCGCATCGCAGCGCCGCTCGTCGTCGAGCTGAAGCGCGCTGCGGCGGAGCAGGAAGTTCGTCGATTCCCCCACCCGCCCTTCCTTCAGGCTCGAGATCAGATCCGGCC
>JAYVRT010001015.1:0-11034 GCA_043776025.1 Archangiaceae bacterium
GCGGTGTGGGTCAAGTCGGTGATCCCGGTGACGAACTTCCCGAAGGCCTCGGGATCGTTCTCGAGCACCTTGCTCGCCACCTCGAGGAACTTGGCGAGCCGGTTGCTCACCACGTCGATGCGCGGCGAGTCGACCCCGCGGATCGCGTCCGTCTCCGCGAGCGGCTGCTCGGCCACCCCGGGGTAGACCTCGAGGTAGGGCTCGCCGAGCGCCCCCTGGCTGGAGATGGTGATCGCCGTGTCGCTCCGCAGCGCCTTGCGCGCCTCCTTGTTGATCGCCAGCACCATCGTCACCGGCATCAACTCGCCCTTTGGGTCCCGGCGGTTCGCCTCGAGCTCGATGCGCTCCACGCGGCCGATTCCGACTCCGGCGATCTTCACCGGCGCGCCCTTGACGACATTGCCGGTGTGGCTCCAGTTGACCCTCATTGTGGCGTTCGAGCCCAACGTCAGCTCGCCCATCAGCGACAGCAACCCCAACGAGCCGACGATCGCCGCCAGCAGCAGCGCGCCCACCTTCAGCTCGAGTTTCGACTCGTTCATGCCAACTCCTTACCGGAACGCCGCTTTGCCCATCGACACTTCGAGCACCTGGTCCGCCAGCCGTTCGACCGCTTTGTAGTCGTGGGAGACCACCATCGCGCCCAGGCCCTGTTCCTTGAGCAGGGCCAGGGTGTCGTTGACCTGGTTGCTGGCCTCGCGATCGAGGCCGGTGGTCGGTTCGTCGAGCAGCAGGTACTTCGGCTCGAGCACCAGCGCCCGGGCGATCGCGGTGCGCTTCTTGATCCCCGGGCCGACCTCGCTCGGCATCCGGGCGCGGAACTCGGTGAGGCCGACCCGCTTCATCGCCGCCGCCACCTGGCCGTGGTCCGGCGCGCCGCGAGCGGCGAGGGCGACGTTGTCCTCGAGGCAGAGCCAATCGAGCAGGGCCGGGCCTTGAATCAGGTACGGCACCTTCGCGCGCACCCGCTGCAGCTTTCGCTCGGGCAAGGTGTCGATCCGTTCGCCGGAGAGCTCGACCTGGCCCGCATCGGGCTGCAGCAGCCCGACCGCCAGCCGGCAGAGGACGCTCTTGCCCGAGCCGCTCTTGCCGACGACGAACGTCAGCCCTTTGAGGGGCACCGTGACCGAGAGCCCGTCGAGCACGTTGTGGCCCGGGTTGAAGGCCTTGACGATGCCGCTGAAGACGAGCGCATCCATCAGTAGCCCGCCAGCATGAAGGCGAGGGCGACGAGGAAGTCGAGGATCAGCACCCCCATGCAGGCGTCGACGACGCCGCTGGTCACCGCTTCCCCGACGGCCGAAGCGCCTCCCCGCGCCTGGAGCCCGCGAGACGCAGCGGCGAGCGGGATGAACAGACCGCAGACCATCGCCTTCACCAACGCGCAGAGCACGTCGCCGCGGGTGACGAACGCGGCGTCCATGAAGCTCGTGCCGTCGGCGTGAAAGGCCACGTTGACGGTGGTGACCGCCGCGGCGGTGGCGGCGACCGTGCCGATGCAGATCAGCGCTGGGGCGGCGATCAGCGAGGCGATGATCCGCGGGGCGACCAGTTCGGCGAGGGGGTCGGCGGCCGACAGCTCGAGTGCTTCAATCTGCTCGTTGACGCTCATGCTCGCCAGCTCCGCCGAAGTGCCGGCGGCGGCGCGGGAAGCGAGCAGCAGCGCCCCGGTGAGCGGCCCGAGCTCGCGCAGCAGCAGCTGAAAGTACGCCGGTCCGACGAGGGTGATGTTGCCGGTGTACTTGCGCGCCTGCGCGTAGGCGATGGTGACCATCACCGTGCCGAAGAAGGCGAGGCCGCTGGCGACGAGCCAGCTGCTGCGGTTTCCCAACTCGTTGAGCTGGACCCACACCTCTCGCCACGAGATCCCCCGGCGGCGCACTGCGCGCACGGTTCTCCACAGGAGGATCACCGGCCGGCCGGTGACGGTGAAGATGCCCATCATGAAGAGAGCAGCCTCGCCAGCGGGGGCGTGATCAGGAAGTCGAGGGCGAAGATCACGAAGCAGCTCATCACCACCGAGGTCGCGGCCGCGCGCCCGACGCCGCGGGCGCCACCGGTGGCTCCGAGGCCGACCGCCGTCGAGACGAGGGAGATCGCCAGCCCAAAGGCGAGCGCCTTGATGCTCCCGCCAAGGAAATCGCCCCACCAGAGCATGTCGGAGAAGGCAGTGAAGAAGACGCGGATCGGCAGCCGCAGCGTGAAGAAGGCGGCGATCGACTCCCAGATCACCGCGAAGAGGAAGGTGACCGTCGAGAGCGCGACCACCGCGATCGCGGTCGCCGCCACCCGAGGAGCCACCAACAGCCCAAAGGGGTCGAGGCTGATCCCCCGCAGCCCCTCGATCTGTCCGTTGACCTTCAGCAGCGCCAGCTCAGCGGTGTTCCGGGCGCCGATTCGGGCGGCCATCATCAGCCCCAACAGCAGCGGACCGAACTCCCAAAGCACCGCGTAGCCCCCGGCCCACCCGGAGTACTGGCGGGCGCCGAACTTCTCCGCGTAGGCGCCGGCCTGGAGCACGACGATCGCCCCGGTGAGCGCGGCGACGCCGAGGGCGAGCGGGAGGCTGCGAAAACCGAAGTGCACCACCGCGCGGAAGAACTCCCGGCGGTCGAGCCGCGGCAGGTGAATCGCGGTGCGGGCCGCGACCAGGGCCAGGGCTCCCACGCCGCGGACCGACATCAGCGCGAAGGCCCCGACGAAGCGGGGGATGACGGTGAGCGACGAACCCAAGAGTGGGACAGTGTGTTCGACGGATGGCTGTTGGCAAGTCGTACGTCGTTGGAGCTATACGACGCCCCCTCGTGCGCGCCGGCCGGGCGACACCCGCGGAGTTCATCATGCGTCAGCTTCTTCTCGCCGCGGTCCTGATGCTGGGTGCTGGGTGTGGCCAGGCGGTCGACCCGGGCACCGACGGTGGGGCGGGAGGCGGCGGGGGAGGCGGGGGAGGCAGCGGCGGCGGCGGTGGCGGTGGCAGGGTCGACGCCGGCCCGCAGACGCTGCCCTGCGACGTCGCGGCGGTGCTCAGCGACAACTGCAGTTCGTGCCACGGCGACCCGTTGTCCGGCGGCGCGCCCAACCCGCTGCTGACCCGCAGCGATCTCACCGCGGCCTCGGCCCTCGATCCGGGCAAGAGCTTCGCTCAGCGAGCGGTGATCCGGATGAAGGCCGCTCTGGGGCAGATGCCGCCGCTTCCCCGGGCCGCGGTCAGCGCGGGGCAGATCGCGACCTTCGAGACCTGGGTCTCCGCCGGCGCGCCATCGGGCACCTGCGTTCCAGACGCGGGCACGGGCGCCGTCGACGCCGGCCCGGCCCCGGTGGTCTGCACCAGCGGTACCAGCTGGGCGATGGGGAACACTGGCGTCGAGACGATGAACCCGGGCTTTGCCTGCCGCTCCTGCCACCTGGGGGCGAACTTCGAAGGCCAGAACCCCACGGGCGCCTCGGCGACCAACCGCGCCTACTTCTTCGCCGGCACGGTCTACGGCAGCTTCCACGAGAAGAACCTCTGCAACGCGACGACGGTGCCGGCGGGGACGAAGGTGGAGATCCTCGACGCGATCGGCATGGTGCAGTTCACCTTGCCGGTGGACCCCGTGGGGAACTTCCGCTCGCTGAGCACCTCGGCGCTGATCACCCTGCCGTACACCGCCCGGGTGCGGATCGGCGGCCTCGTCCGTGAGATGAAGACCCGCCAGACCAACGGCGACTGCAACAGCTGCCACACCGAGCAGGGCGAGCAGAACGCGCCCGGCCGGGTCGTCTGGCCCTATTAGCGAACGTCGATTCCGAGGCGGTAGCGCAGCAGCTGGTGAAAGCCCTGGACGCTGAGGAAGCGCACCGCGATCTTGCCGATCTCCAGCGTCTGGCCATCGGTGACCACAGCGCGCTGCTGGCCGACCTTCGCGCTCCCGAGGAAGGTGCCGTTTCGCGAGCCGACGTCGCTGACGTACCACTGGCCGGCTTCGCAGGAGAAGTAGCCGTGGTGCTTCGAGACCGAGGCGAAGGGGAGGACCACGTCGCAGACCGTGGATCGGCCGAAGGAGAGCTGGATTGCGCCCGGCGTCGGAAAGCGGGCCTGCAGCGGGATCACCAGCCCCGGTCCGGTCTGCTCGGTCGCGGCCTTCGGCGCGGGGAGAGGGGCGGTCGGGCTGGTGACCTCGGTCGAGTCTTCCCAGTCCGCGTCTTCTTCGCCCTCGATCACCAGCACCGGCACGTCAAAGGCCGCATCAAAGGCACCGGCCAGGGTGCGCGCGTGCTCGATCACCGCTTCGATTGCCTGCGTTCCGCCAACCATGGGTCGATCATTCTCCAGGTCCGCGCTGCAACAAAGCAATCGCGCCTCTGCCCTCGAGGTACGTCCGGGCAGGGAATAGGCGGCCCGGGCTACGATTAGAGACCTGTGCTTCGAAAGTTCATTCGAAAGGGGATTCAGGGCGTCGTTACCGCGCTGGGCGCGGTGGCGGTGGCGGGGCTCGCGGTCACTGGCCTGGCCGCACTCGACGGGGGGGACGGATTCACGTTCGACGCCGCGCTCCGGGTCGGGCTTCCCTCCTTCCTCGTCGGCGTCATCTTCTTCCCCGTGAACGAGAAGACTCTCGGCAGCCGGGCCGGGTTCGCGTTGCGGGCGGCGGCGGCGGCCGTCGCCTCGGGGCTCGCCCACCGTGCGCTCTGGTGGGGCAACGCTCAGACGCTGGCTCGGCAGGAAGGCCCGCTGGGCTGGGTCGACACGCTTTGGGCCGAGCTGTCCGAGGCGGCCACGGCGCTGCTTCACCCCTGGGTGCTGCTGCCCGATTCTCCCCTCGAGGCCACGCTCGCGCTCGCCGTCGGAGCGACCGCCGGCGCCGCGCTCGCCGCCTTTCTCGCGCAGCCGTCGCTGCTGCGGCTGGCGCGCGGGCTCCGGACCGCACGGCCCCGCCTCTCCTCGCAGCCGCTCGACGCCACGGGCGCTCGGGACTCCCGGGGCTCGATCTCCGCCTGAGCCCGACGGTCGTCCCCGCGCAGGGGAGGTCGGCGCCGGCCCGGACCGTCGTTGCGCCGCTTCAGCGCTCGATGCGACCGGCGACGATGCGCAGCTGCAGCGGCAGTGGCAGCGACTCGATGGGGTCGGGCAAGGCGGCGATCAGCGTGCGCCCTTCGCTGACCTTGAGCAGCAGCTTCGCGATCTGACCTTCGGTGACCGGGT
This sequence comes from Archangiaceae bacterium, assembly GCA_043776025.1. Classification (GTDB taxonomy): domain Bacteria; phylum Myxococcota; class Myxococcia; order Myxococcales; family Myxococcaceae; genus JAYVRT01. Next base: position 5,186 of record JAYVRT010001015.1, read on the forward strand.
CGAGCCCGGCGAAGGGATCGTCGGCGAGCAGCACCTGCGGCCGGGCGACGATCGCCCGCGCAATCCCGGCGCGCTTCTTCATCCCGCCCGACAGCTCCTCGGGGTGCTTGCCCGCGGCAGCCGAGAGCCCGACCTGCTCCAGCGCCTCCTCGGCCCGGCGGGTGGCCTCGGCCTCGGGCACCTCGCGCTTGCGCAGCGGGAGCCGGACGTTGTCCAGCACCGTCATCGAGTCGAAGAGGGCGTCGGTCTGGAAGACGAACCCGAAGGCGGCCTGGGCCTCGCGCCGCCGCTCGGCGCCCAGAGAGGCGGCGTCCTCATTGCCCCAGTGGACCGCGCCGGTGGTCGGCAGCACCAGCCCGGCGAGCACCTTGAGCAGCATCGTCTTCCCGCCGCCCGCCGGCCCCCACAGCACCGCCTGTGTCCCCGGGGGCAGCTGCAGCGAGATCGCCTCGAGCGCGACCACCGGGCCAAACCGGACCCCGACCGAGACGAGCTCGAGCTGCAATCAACCCCGGCCTTTGCCGAGCAGCCGCAGCAGCGACAGCTTCCGCACCGACCCGGCGAAGAGGTACCAGGTCATCATCACTCCGAAGAGGAAGCTGGCGGCGATCACCGCCACCAGGCCGAGCATCGGGACTCCGCCCACCGACCAGTCCTTGCTTGCGAAGCTGATGAAGGCGCCGACGATGAAGCCGCAGGCGCACAGCCCGGAGAAGGAGACCACCGCCAGCGCGCGGAGGTTCTTGTTGAGCACGTCCATCTGGTCGGCCTTGACGGTGACGGAGAACTTGCCGGCCTCGAGGTCGAGGAGGATCTGCGACAGCTGCATCGGCAGCTCGTGCGCCGCGGTCTGCAGCCGCAGCAGCGTCTTCATCATCCCGCCCTGGAGCTGGTTGGGGTCGAACCGATCGGTGAGCAGGCCCTTGGCGTAGGGCAGGGCGACCTGGCCGATGTTCATCGTCGGGTAGAGCGACCGGAGGATTCCCTCGGTGGTGATCGAGGCGCGGGAGAGGATCGCGTACTCCTTGGGGACGCGGATCTTGTACTTCACCGCCAGGTCGAGCACGTCGCGCATCAGCGAGCGGGCGTTGATCTTCCCCAGTTCGGTCGGCAGGTACTCGCCAATGATCGCCTCGATGTCGTTGCGGAAGCCGATCAGGTTGGCCCGCCCGTCCGGAGCGCCCAGCCGGTAGAGCAACCGCGCCGCCGACTCGGAGTCCTTGAGCGCCACCGCGACGATCAGGGAGATCAGGGTGTCCGCCATCTGCTTGGTGATCCGGCCGACGAGGCCGAAGTCGATCAGCGCCAGCACCGGGGCGTCGGGCGGCTCGCCGTCGAGGATCAACAGGTTGCCGGGGTGGGGGTCGCCGTGGAACAGGCCGTCTTCGAACAGCTCCTTGAAGCCGTTCTCGAGCATGTTGGTCGCGAGCACCTTGCGGCCTTCCTCGGTCATCGTCGCCATCGCCGAGGACAGCTTCACCCCGTGCAGGTACTCCATCGTCAGCACGCCGCGGGTGGAAAGCTCGTCGTGCACCTTGGGGATCCGGATCCCCTTGCGGCCCGCGTGGTTCTTGTAGAACGCGCGGATGTTCGCGGCCTCGTTGAGGAAGTCGAGCTCCTCGTGGATCGCGCGATCGAACTCTTCGATGATCCCAGTCGGGGTGTAGACGCCGACCTCCTCCACCACCGCCTCGAGCATTCGGGCGACGTAGTGGAGCACCGAGAGGTCGGCGCGGATCTGCTCGGTGATCCCCGGGCGCTGGACCTTGACCACCACCTCGAGCCCCTCGCGGGTCACCGCGCGATGCACCTGGGCGATCGAGGCGGCGGCGATCGGCTCGGGATCGAAGGTGGGGAACAGCTCCTCGAAGGGCCGGTTGAACGCCTGGGTCAGCTGCAGCTTCACCTGCTCGATCGGAAACGGCGGCACCTTGTCCTGCAGCGTCGCCAGCTCGTCGATGAACTCCGAGGGCAGCAGGTCGGCGCGGGTCGAGAGCACCTGCCCCAGCTTGATGAAGGTCGGCCCCAGCTCGCTGAGGAGGGTGCGGAAGCGCTTGGCCACCGACTCGCGGCGGGACTCCGGCGTCTGCTCGACGGTCTCCTTGCGGCCCAGCTTGGTCCAGGCGCCCGAGCGCTCGAGCACGTCGGCGAAGCCGTGCTTGGTCGCGATGACGGCGATTTGCCGGACCCGGTTGAGATCTGAGAACGCCTCGCGAATCACGCTCCCAAGGTGTCACGAGCGGGCAAAGCGGGCAATTTCGGCGGATGTAGCGGGGTGTTGTGCAGCTACTTGCACTGCAGGTTGATCGTCCCGCTCTTGCCGCCGCTGGTGGCGTAGGAGGCGACCGCCGAGCCGTCGAGGCTGAGGGTGATCGTCTTGCCGAGCACGCCGGTGTGCTTGATCACCCCGCCCGCCGCCGGGCATTCTCCGCTGCACTTGGTGAGGCCGGTGACCTCGGTAGAGCTGGCCGCACGGCTGCCGTCCCACTGGGTGTTCCAGGTGCCGTCGACGCTGACGCAGCTCTTCGACAGGTCGCGGGTGACGGTGTAGCTGCCGGTGCGGTCGGCGGTGTGGCCCTTGGTGCCGGTGCCCTTGCCTTTCGTCTGCACCACCGCCTTCTCGATGCCCGACGCATCCCGGGTGTAGACGGCGGTCGCGTCGAGATCGAGGGTGCCGTTGTTCACCTGCAACCCGGTGCCGCTCGCGACCGCCTTGATGCTGCCGTCGAGCTGCCGGGTGTAAGTGACGACCAGGGTCCCGCTGACCTTCACCAGCCCGTAGGGCCCGGTGCAGTTGACCATCACGTAGGTGACGACGTTGAGCTTGCGGGTCGCGGTGGCGCAGCCGCTGGAGTACTTGGCTTGAAGGCGGGTGCTGGCCCCCTCGGCGATCTGATCGTCGGTCATCGACGAAGCGGACGCCGTCGTCTCTTCCGCGGCGGAGGAGACGAGCGCCGATTCGTTCGAAGTGGCGGAGCTCGTATCGACGGCGTCGGCGGCATCCTCGGCGTCGGTGGCGCGCCCACATCCAGCCACCGCGAGGGTCAGGGCCGCACAGATCAAGGACTTCTGCCAGGTCGTGTCGATCATCGTCTTCTCCGTTGTATTGGGTGACATCGAAGCGATGAACCCACCTGTCCGCGAAAGGTTTCGGGGGAAGTGGCGAGGGCAGGGGAGCCCACGGATAATCCAGCGGATGAAGATCTTTCGACTCTGTTTGGCGCTCGCGTTGGTCCTGTCGGCCTGCTCCAACTCGACGGGCGGCTCGGGTGGCGGGAGCGGCGGTTCCGGTGGTGGCAGTGGCGGAGCGGGCGGGGGTTCAGGTGGGGGCGGCGGCTCGGGTGGCACCGGCGGCTCGGGTGGCACCGGCGGCTCGGGTGGTGGCGTCGGCGGCGGGAGCGGCGGCGGTGGTGGCAAGGCCGACGCAGGCACCACCTGCCCTGAGCTCTCGTCTTCCTACAGTGCGGCGCTGTCGAAGACCTACGACTGCAACCCGGCATCGTTCGCCAACGAGTGCACCGCGAAGCGCGAAATGATCCTCGGCTGCGGCTGCTTCTCCTACGTCAACAGCAGCAAGGTGATGACTCTGGACGCGATCGCCGCCCAGTGGACGAGCAAGTCCTGCACGGCCCAGGCCTGTCCTGCCGTCGCCTGCCCCGTCGCGACCGGTGGAGCGTGCATTCCCACCGACGGCGGCACCGTGGGGCTCTGCACCAACTTCTGAAGGTGGCGCCCGCTCAGGCGCCCTGAATCAGAACCGGGCGAACACCACGGGAAGAATCAGCTCGCCGGGCTGAAGCCGGGCGCCGGGGACGATCGGGGGCGCCGTCGGCGGCGGCATCGGGCCGACCGGGGGCACCCCGATGAAAGGCGGAGGCGGGGTCGCTGGGCCGTAGCGCTGCTCCCAGAGGTCCATCTGCAGCTCGTACCGATCGTGCTCGGCGGCGAGCCGTTCGACGCGCTCCATCTGGGCGCCACAGGTGCGGCGCTCGGACGCCCCGCGCCAGAGCTGAATGCCTCCGATCGCGATCATCGCGGCGCTGGCGGTGGTGCCGATGCCAAACGTCACCGTTGCGGCCGTCGACGCGCCGAAGAACTGCCCCAGCGCGATTCCGTACGCGAAGAACGACACTGCCAGCCCCGTGAGCCCGACCAGCAACAGGGTCGTCGGGAGGGCGACCCCCGGCCGGAGATCCTCGAGCCGCTCATACTCGGCGCGAAGCTGTGGCACGCTCCAGCCGCGGTAGTTGGGGCCGGCGGCGACCTTGAGCTCGACCCCTGGCGCCGCGGTCAGCTGAACCCTGCGCCCCTCAGTGGAAAGGAATGCTGGCTGCGCTTGCGCGGAACCGAGCATCAACAGCAGTGCAGTCGCGAGCATGAAACACAACCCTACCTCGCCGGCGCCGCCGCAGGCGGGAGAAGGGGGATCACGACCGAAGGCCGGTTCCACGTCGAGACATACTGAAGGGGGGAGTGCGACGGTTCCTCGCGGTTGCGGGTTTGCAGGCTATCCTGTGGGGCGAGCGATGGGTGCCACGGGACTGAAGACGAGCGTGAAGCTGGAGCAGACCGGGGCTGGGGCTCGCCTGGTCGACTCCGCGACCGGGAGGTCGATGCCGCTGGCCGACTCCGAGGCGCTGCTGCTCGAGTTCTGGGACGGCACTGGCGACGCCTCGGCCCTTGCCCAGGCTGCCAGTGACGGGTCGTTGTCGTTCGAGGCGGGGCAGGTGGCGGTGTTCCTCAGCCGCCTGAGCAAGGCTGGTTTCCTCGCGGTCGAGGTGAGCGCCGGCGTCGCCGACGAGGGGATCCTCCCCTCCGAGGTGGTGCCGCGGTTTCGGCTCGATCTGCAGCTGCTGCGGCCGACGACGGGCGCGGGCTCGACCCAGGTGAAGGATCCCGCGGTCGCGCGCAGCTTCACCCTCTTCGACTTCGAGCTGTCGATCGCGCGCATGCTCGACGGCAAACGCACCGCCGCCGAGGTGATCGAAGCCGCGAGCTCGATCGGCATCCCCGTCGGCCTCGGCAGCCTGCGCAGCTTCATCGCCCAGCTGCGCGCCTACCGCTTCCTCCTCGACGAAGCCGCCCAGCCGCCCTCCGCGGAGCAGATCACTACCTGGGCCAAGCGGCCCACCTGGCCCCCGCAGGTCCGGGCCTTGTTTCAGCGCGCGCTCAAGCTGCGGCGCGGCAGCGAGCCCCGCGCGGCGCTGCCGGTGGTCGCGGAGATCCTCGCGCTCGAGCCCACCAACGCCGAGGCGATGGATCTCAAGGCCCAGATCGAAGCGCTGGGAGAAGGCGGCAAGTCGGAGTTCGACTTCGAGAAGCTGCATGGCGCCCGGCCCCTCGCGCCCGGCGCGGCGCACGGGCCGTCGATCGGGGCCGAGGTCCGGCGGTCATTGCGCGACCTCGACGTTTCCCTGCTGGTGACCGACGAGCCTCCTCCGGAGCAGCCGGCCTCCCCCGAGGAGCGCGAGCCAGACCCCGCGGTCAGTGCTCCGATCTCGCCGGAAGAGGTGGACGCCGCGCTGTCGAAGAGCCAGCGGCGCCGGACGACCACCATCGCCGCGGCGGTGCTGCTGTTCGGCGTCGTCGGATTTTTTGTCCGCCCGGTGCAGTGGCGGACCCGCGTCGCCTGCCGCCTCTCTGCGATGGAGGTCGCCCGCCCCAAGTCGCCGCGCGCCGGCGTGGTGCTCAACGTCTCCGCCCGGAGCGGCACCGAGGTGAAAGAGGCCCAGGCGCTGGCGACCCTCGACCGCGCCGGCGAGGACCAGCTGCTGCTCGAGCTGAAGGCGAAGGCCGAGGCCGCGGAAAAGCGGGTCAAGGGCTTCGAAGCCGACCCCTGCGATCCCAAG
>JAYVRT010001016.1:0-3219 GCA_043776025.1 Archangiaceae bacterium
CTGTCGCCGACGTGCTCGGCCTTGCAGACATGCTCGTCGCAGCTGAGCCGGTTCCTCAACCACAGCAGGTTGTTCCCGCAGTCGCCTTGAGGCAGCGGATGGCCGCGCTTGCTCGCGGGCCGCTTGATCGCCTTTCCGTTCACGTCGAGCCAGCAGTCGGCCGCGGTCTCGCAGGGAGGCCCGACGCCAGCGTCGGGGGCGGTGCTGAGAAACAGCGCGAGGAAGACCCAGTGCATCGCTACTGAATACCCTGATCGAACAGCTTCTGCTTTCGGACCTCGCCCCAGGTGAGGCTGCCCGGCTCGGGGACGTTCGCCGTCACCTGCCAGACCTCGACCGCGACCAGCTGCTTCTCCGGCCCCAGGCCCTGCAGCCGGGGCAGGCGAAAGAGGTAGTCCTTGAAGTTGCGCCAGTGCTGCGGCCAATTCCGCATCCGCGCGTGCATCTCGCACCAGTGCTGGTTGAAGAAGTACGGCCCGTGCAGCGGCGCCTCGAAGTCGGGCGGCTCGCCGGTGAGCGGATCGACGTGGGTCCCGTCGGCGAGGGTGGCGTCGATCACCATCCGCGAGTCGTCGCGGGGGACATCGGGGGCGAACATGCTCCACCCCTGGGGGATCTGCCCGTAGTCGATGATGTTGGTCAGCAGGTCGGGGCGGCTGCGCAGCTTGAGGAAGCTCGGCACCGCCCAGTTCTCCATCGACAGCTGGGAGACGACCGCCACCCAGATCAACGCCGGCAGGGCGATCTGCACCGTCAGCCGCAGCCGCCGATGCAGCCCGCCTTCCGCCGCCGCCGTCGGACCGTGCGGTTCGCCCTCGAGGTACCAGCGCGCGAAGAAGCCGAACAGCGCCCGGACCGCGTCGCCGAGAAAGATGACGTGGAACATCCAGGACCACAGCCACCCCAGCGGCAGCGCCTGCGCCGCGTGCGCCCAGGCGGCGAGCCCACTGGCCGTCTTCCCCGAGGAGTCCACGACCTCGAGCTTCTCGCCCTTCTCGAACGTCAGGTGGCCGAGGAGATCCATCCGCGCCAGCACCCGCGCGCCGAGCCGGTGCCGCGGGTTGTCGAAGTTCACCCGCACCGTGCGCTTGAAGCCGGGCCGGGTGAAGCGCTTGCTCAGCCACTCGAAGTCGGCGCCCTGGATCATCAGCACGCCGAAGCCCATCATCGAGAAGCTGAACGGCCCCAGCGTGGTGAGCGCGGCGATGCCCCCGTGCAGCTGCCAGATGTTGGCGAAGGCCAGGGTGCGCAGCTTCCGCTGCATCCACGGAGAGAGGATGAGGATCGGCAGCGTCCCTTCGATCACCAGCGTGCCCCAGGTGAGCATCGGCGAGAGCCAGAACGGCTCGTGCATCCGGATCAACTCCGCCAGCGACGTCGCCCTCCCGTTCTGCCAGAGCACGTAGTGCACCGAGGTGCCCGCGAGCCAGCTCGGCCCGCCCTTGTGCACGGTGTTGAAGAAGTAGATCGCCGCGAAGTTGAAGCAAATGCCGAGGAACGCGAGCCCGACGTGCACCTTCGGGATCTCCTCGAGCCACCCGCGGCTGTTGAGCGCCTCGGGCCCGTCCTCCTGCTTCGCCCGGAGCGAACGGAGCACGCTGTCCACCGAGTACCGGGTGCCGATCGGCAGGAACACCGTCCAGACGAGGACGATGTTCATCACCACGTTTCCTCCGTGCTGAATCAGCAGGAAGCGCAGGTTGATGCTCTCGTAACAGAGCAGCGCCAGCACCTGCATCCACTGCGTCTTCCAGCCGACGGTGTAGAGGACGTAGACCAACGCGATCAGCGCGATCAGCGGCCGCATCTCTCCGGCGGTCGAGAAGCCGAGCAGCGGGCTCCAGTAGCCCGCCGCGGGAGGACGGAACAGCGCCCAGTGGTTCGGGAGCACGCCGTCGTTGGTGTAGAAGCTGATCAGGTTGAAGCCGCCGACCCGGTCCCAGAGGTTCCCCAGCAGCACCAGCCCGAAGTAGATGCGGAAGGCGCCGAGCGTGCGGGTGTCGACGGTGAGCCAGCGGTCGAGGAAGTAGCGGAACCTCACGGCGGGCGGACCCTACAGCAGCGCCAAGCCGGTTTGTGCAATCTTGGGGCGCGATGAAGCGGGCGTGGCTCGAGGTCGAGAGCAAGGTGCACGGGCGCATGGAGCGCTATTGCCTCGACGGGTTCGAGCGCATCGTCATCGGCAGCTCGCCGTTCGCGACCTTGCGGATGTCGCCCACCCACTACCTGCGCGAGCACGCGGCGCTGACGCGCATCGAGGGCCGGTGGCAGCTGGCGGACCTCGGCTCCAACACCGGCATCTGGATGAACGACATGCGGATGCTCAGCGCCCGCTGGCTCGACTCCGGCGACTTTTTCTGGACCCGGCGGGAGCAGATCTTCCGCTTCGTCGAGGAGGTGGTGAACCCGCGCCTGCTCGAGCACCTGGGCCGGCTCGCCGCCAGCGACGACAGCGACGCGATGTGGATGGTGCTCTCCGACGCGCTGCAGGAGCTGGGCGACCCCGCCGGCCGGCTGATGCCCACCGCGGGCGCGGACCCGGTGCTCCCGCTGGGGTTCCTCGAGACGCTGCGCAGCGACGGCGCCGCCCAGCTGCAGTGCCGCTTCGGGTTCGTTCAGCGGTTGACGCTGCGCAGCCTTGGGATGGCGCGCGGGCTGCGGCAGCAGGTCTTCGACGCGGCGCTCGCCCAGCCGGTGGTGCAGCTGCTGCGTGACCTCGTCGTCGACGTCCCCTCGTTCGAGGGGGTGGCGATCGGCGACCTCGCCGCGGCGATCTCCCGGGCCGCGCCGCCGAGCCTGAGGCGAATCTTCCTCACCGGGATGAACGGGCCGCCGCCGCCCAACCTCTTCCCTGAGGGCGTGCGGGTGGTGTGGGAGCGCTCACGGGCTTGAGTGACCACGCATCGGCGAGAACAGCTCGATCTGCCCGGCCTTGCCGCGCAACGGCATCGCGGGAAACGGCTGCCAGACGAAACCAAGCGCGAGCTGCTGCACATCCTGCTCAGCGGACAGGGATCGGCCCCGCGCTCAGTGACCTTGAGGCAGGATGCCTTGCGTGCCGCAGCGCCACGCCTTCTTCGAACGGTTGGAGGGAGCCGACCGCCACGTCGTCTCGAGGCATCCGCTCAAGTACGAGCGCGAGCGGCAGTGGCTCGGCCGCGACTACGACGAGGTGGTGCCGCTGAAGAACCCCGGCATCGCCCGCAAGCACGCGATGCT
>JAYVRT010001017.1:0-3218 GCA_043776025.1 Archangiaceae bacterium
GTTCCACCCGCACCTCGCCGACGCCAACTTCGGCTGCCAGGTGGGCGGCATTCCCGAGAACGTCGCCGAGCTTCAGAAGACGTACCTCACCGAAGAAGAGCTGATGGCGATGAACCCGAACATGATCTACGCGGCGATCGCGTCGATCGACGCGTGGACCGACGCCGGTTTCAAGCGCGTTCCCGCGGAGGCCGACGAGGTCGATTGGGACACCGGGGCGATCATCGGCACCGGAATCGGCGGCATCGACACCATCGCGGAGAAGCTGGCGCCGAAGACCGACGCGGGGAAGGTGAACCGCCTCGGCAGCACGATGGTCGAGCAGATCATGTCCAGCGGCAACAGCGCCCGGGTCGCCGGGCTGCTCGGTCTGGGCAACCAGGTGACGACGAACTCCAGCGCGTGCAACACCGGCACCGAGGCCGTGGTCGACGCCTACTACCGGATCCGCGAGGGCCGGGCGAAGCGGATGCTCGCCGGCGGCTCGGAAGGGCACTCGAAGTACATCTGGGCCGGCTTCGACGCGATGAAGGTGCTCAACCGCACCAAGAACGCGGCGCCGGCCGAGGCCTCGCGGCCGATGAGTGCGAGCGCGGCGGGCTTCATTCCCGGCTCTGGCGCGGGGGTGTTGATGCTCGAGAGCCTCGCCAGCGCGAAGGCGCGCGGGGCCCGCATCTACGCGGAGATCCTCGGTGGCTACGTCAACTGCGGCGGCCACCGCATGGGCGGGAGCATGACCGCGCCCAACCCGACCTCGGTCCGCCGCTGCATCGAGGGGGCGGTGTCGATGGCCGGCATCCGCGGCGACCAGGTGGGGGCGATCAACGGCCACCTCACCGCTACCTTCGCCGACCCCCACGAGGTGGCCAGCTGGTCGGCTGCGCTCGGCGTCGCGCCCCAGAAGATGCCCCTGCTCCACTCGACCAAGTCGCTGATTGGCCACGCCCTCGGAGCGGCCGGCGGCATCGAGTGCGTCGCCAGCGTCCTCGAGCTCCACCACGGCTTCGTCCACGGTTCGATCAACTGCGAGGACGTGCACCCGCAGCTGACCGCCTACGCCGGCTGCATCGTCCACAAGACGGTTCAGACCCCGGACCTGAAGATCCTCGCCAAGGCGAGCTTCGGCTTCGGTGACGTCAACGGCTGCGTCATCTTTCAGAAGTTCGTCGGCTAATTCCAAAGCGTCTTGAACTAGGAGTCGGTCATGGATCAACAGGAAGTGATGGGGAAGGTGGTCGAGATTCTGCGTCCGTTCGTGAAGAACCCGACCGCGCTGACGGCGATCTCGATGGACACGTCGATTCTCAAGGACCTCAAGGTCAACTCGGCGCGGCTGGTGGACATCGTCCTCGAGATTGAAGACGCGTTCGGGATCGCGGTCACCGATGAAGCGGCCGACCAGGTGAAGACGGTTGGCGACGCGGTGTCGCTGATCCTCAAGACCAAGGCTTGAGCGGCAAGGTCGGCAACGACGTCGTCGACCTGTCGGACGCCGCCGATTCCCACCTCTCCCCGCGCTTCGTCGCGCGGGTCTGCGCCCAGAGCGAGCGGGTGTTGCTGGCCGCTTCGCCGGCGCCGAAGCAGCTGCTGTGGAGCCTGTTCGCCGCGAAGGAAGCGGCGTTCAAGGTCGTCTCCAAGCTCGGGCCGCGGCCGGTCTTCGCCCACCGGAAGTTCGTCGTCGCTGGCGATCTGCGCGCGGTGACGTACGAGGGGCGGGTGCTGTCGCTGTGGCTCGAGCAGGCCGAAGGTTACGTCCACGCCCTGGTGTCGGATGCGCCCCAAAGACCCGCGGGGGCGGTCGAGCCGCTGCCCCCGGGAACCGAGCCGTCCGCAGCCGCCCGCGCGCTGCTGGTGCGACAGTTGGGCCTTTGGGGCAGTGAGGTGCTGCGCGACCCGCTCCCCGGCAGCTGGGACGGCTTCGGTCCCCCCCGCCTGTCGCCGCCGGGCCCGGACATCAGCCTCTCGCACCACGGGCGCTTCGTGGCCTGCGCCGCTCAGGCTTCCTTCGCCTCGCGGTAACCGTCCATCGCCAGCGCCAGCTTCATCAGCACCAGGCCACCGAGGAGGAAGGGCCAGCTTCCCGGAATCGAGTTGTCCACCAGCGGGGACGCCTTGATCTCCACGATCTGCGCCGCGGTGCCTCCGACGATCAACGCCAGGCCGAAGCCGGTACGCTTTCCGACGTAGACCGTGCCTCCGCCGAAGAGCATGAAGTTCAGCACCGCGGCCACGATCGGATTCTTCTTCATCGGTCTCAAAGCTCCTGGGAATTTGGTTACAATAACTATGCAAGCACATGCTTGCAAAAAGCAAGCACCAGCCCAATGAGCACTCGCAGCTACGACCATTATTGCGGCCTGGGGTTCGCGCTCGACGTCATCGGTGAGCGCTGGGCCGCGCTGGTGGTGCGCGAGCTGCTGTGCGGGCCGCGCCGGTTCAGCGATCTGCTCGCGGGGATGCCTGGGGTGGCGACCAACACGCTCACCACGAGGCTCGAAGAGCTCGAGCGCAGCGCGCTGATCGTCAAGACGCAGCTGCCCCCACCGGCGGCGGCGACGGTCTACGGGCTCACCGAGAAGGGCCGGGGGCTCGAGCCGGCGATTGTTTCCCTCGTGCGGTGGGCGACGCCCGACCTCATCAAGGCGCGGGCGGAGCACCGGAAGCTCGCGCCGCTGCGGGCGAGCTGGTTGGCGATCGCGCTCAAGGCCTTCTTCTCACCGGCGCGGGCGAAGGCGGCCGCCGGCGCGGTGGCGCTGCAGCTGCCCACCGGAACGCTGCTGGTGAAGGTCGAGGCTGGCGCGCCGACGGTGCGCGACCTGGGGCCCGGCGACGAGCCCGAGGCGACGCTGAGCTGCCCCGAGGACCTGGTGATTGCCGTCGTCACCGGCGGGTTGAACCTGAAGCAGGCGCTCAGGCAACCCGGCGTGACGCTCTCCGGCGATGGGAAGGCGCTCGCGCGGGTGCTGACCGCGTTCGAGCCGGCCGCCGCTACTCCTTGAGCGCCGCGGTGATTGCGGAGCGCAGCTCGGTGCTCTCGGGGGTGACCTTGCTCGAGAACGCCTGCTTCACCTGACCGTCCTTGCCCACCAGGTACTTGTGGAAGTTCCACTTCGGCTCGCCGTTCTTCGCGGTGAGGAAGCGGTACACCGGAGACTGGCCTTCGCCCTTGGTGACGATCTTCTCGAACATCGGGAACGTCACGTGGTACTTCGTCTCGC
>JAYVRT010001018.1:0-3216 GCA_043776025.1 Archangiaceae bacterium
ACTGCCGCCCGCTGGCTGACGGTGAAGACGTCCTGCGACATCGCATCACTCACCTTCACCTTCTCGGCGTCCAGCCCCCGAAGGGTCTCCACCAGCGTCTCAAGGAACTTGCGGTCGAACAGCCGGCGGCAACTCGGCGAGGCGCTGCTCAGGTCTGCCGCGCGCACTTTGAGCACAATCGATTTGGTGGCGGTGGTGATGGAGGCCGACCGCGTCGTGGGGGTCTTCACCACCGTGGACGCGCTGCGGGCGCTCTCGTTGATCCTCGAGCGCTACGAGGCGGCCACCGTGCTGACCTGAAGGGCGTGCTTCAGGGGTTCAGATAGGCGGAATGGCAGCTGACGCAGGTCTCGACCAGCTGACCGAAGGCCTTGGCCAGCGCCGCGTCGTCCTTGTTTTCGGCGGCCGCCGCCAGGTCCTTTGCGCGAAGCCGCAGCGCGTCCTGGAGCACGAAGAAGCGCTCGGGAAGGGCGGCGTTGAGCTCGTCGCGGGCCTCGGGCGTTGGCCGAACCAACCGGGGCTCGTTGGCGACGTCGGTGGCGATGCTCTTGACCACGTCGCGCTCGAGCAGGGTCACCGCGATCACCAGGCGCGATTGATCTCTTCCATGGCTCTGCATCCGCTGGCGCAACAGCTGGCGCGCCAGCGGGGGCATGTAGTCGGGCTCGGGCAGCGACAGCTGATTCGCCGCGGGCGGCTTCCCTTTTTCCTTCTCCTTCGGGGCGGCGCCGACGAGCGCGAGCACCGCGAAGGCGAGAACGACTGCCCGGGTCATCGCGCGACCATCACCGGCTTCTTGCAGATGTGGACGAGGCGATCGGCGACCGAGCCGAGCAGCACCCGCGCCACCGCGTTCCTGCCCCGACTGCCGATCACCACCAGGTCGTAGCCGTCGGTCTCGGCGGTCTCGGCGATGCGAATCGCCGGCGGTCCCTCGAGCAGCAGCGTCTTCACCTGGGGTGACTTGAGCTCGGCGGCGACCTCCGACAGCAGCAGCTTACCGCGGTCCACTTCGGCCTTGAGGATGTCGTTGACGACGGTGAAGGGGACCTCTCCTGGCAGCACCGTCGGAGGCACCGAGTAGACCAGGGTGAGGCTGGCTTTCATCCCCTGCGCCAGCTCGAGCGCGAGGCGGGCGGCATGGAGCGCAGGCGTGGACCCATCGACGGCGACGAGAATCTTCTTCATGGTCCCCCGAGGCTGTGCAGCAACTGTTCCCACGCTGCTCGCTCGCCCGGCGGCGGGTGATGGATGCAATCGGAGCGCGGCATGCCTCCCCGCGCAAGAGCTGCGCCCCCTGGGGCCGCCAGGCCGAGGCTGGACGGCTCTCCTTGAAGTGGGGGACGACGAGGAGCCGCATCAAAAGCTCGGGAAGTTGCGGCTCCCCGGGGCGAGTACGTCGCCCAGTCAGCCTTCCGCGAGCGCCTCGAGGGCCTCGCGATCGAGCACCCGCACGCCCGACGAGGAGTCGAGGTAGCCGCGCTCACTGAAGCGGTGGAGCACGCGGGAGAGCGTCTCGGGCCGCATCCCCACCAGGGCGGCGACGCGGGACTTCGACAGCGGCCGCACCCGGCTTCCGGTGCCGATGTACCGCTCACAGGCGAGGGCGAAGCGGGCGACCCGGGCCTCGGCGGTGCCGGTCTGGAAGTCGACGTCGCGGCGGTGCTCGAGCAGCTCAATCAGCGTCAGGTCGAACAGCGTCCGCGCACCGGCGATCGAGCCGAGCCAGGACTTCACCACCGGAACGGTGGCGGCGCAGATCTCCACCTCGGTCAGCGCCCGCACCTCGCAGGCGGACGCCGAGCCGGAGACGGCCTCGACGCCGAGCAGCGAGCGCGGCCCCCGCACGGCGCCCCAGGTCTGATCGCCCGAGCGGCTCACCGTTGAGAGCGCGACCATGCCCCGCCGGACGAAGCCCACCTCGGTCGGCACCGCACCCTGGGGGACGATCAAGGCGTCCGGCTCGAGCACCTTCCGCGCGAAGACGCACTTGCCCCCCGCGTTGAGCTCGCAATCCCCGCAGTCATGCACTGGCCGACGAAGCATCCCGCGCCCCCGGTAATGCCGGGCGGCTTCCCCCGGTCTAGGCAGGGGCATGCATCCGGCAGGCCGTCTGCGCGCTGCGTACGACCGCTTCGGCTGCCTCCTCGAACTGGGCGGGTGAGGTGGAGTCCACCGCGGTGAAGCGGGCGGGGAAGGACGCGAGGGTCTCGGCGCTCAGCAGGTGCCGGGCCGCGGGGTAGAGGACGAGGTCTTCCTTGTCGATGTGCTGCGCCAGCAGGGTGCAGTACCCCACTGCCGCGTCGAGCATCTTCGCCTGGCGCGACCAATCTCCGGCCTGGCAGGCCCGGGCCATCGCACCCATCATCTCGGCGAGCTCCCGTTCCTGCTCGTGCTCGGCGAGGCCTTCATCGACCTTCATCCCGGCGCGGGCCAACTCGGGGAACAACACCCCCTCTTCCTTGGAGTGATGGACCTGGTCCGCCCAGAGGAGAATGAAGCGCTGGAAGTGGAGAAACGGGTCCGGGCTCACCTGCCGCTCGAAGCGGGTGCTGTTGATCAGCGAGACGATCGCCGCCGTCGCCGCGCGGATCATCCGGTGCTCCGACAGGAGCTGCTCGAGGGCGTCTGGCTGCATCTGGCAGCGACGCTACGGCGACGCCCAGGGGGCGCCTTGATCCAGATCAAGGCTTGGGGTCCGGGCACCGCCAAGAGTCGCGCGCGATGCCGACCCACACCCTCCTGCACGGAGGACCCCCACTCAGCCCTGGCGCAGTCTCCCTCGTGGACGCGCTCGAGCAGCGGGCGGGGCGGGACGAGCCCTGGCTGGTGTTCCACCATGGCCAGCAGACGCAGACGCTGACCGCAGCGCAAATCCTGCGGCGGGCACAGGGTTGGAGCGAGGCGTTCGCCGCGGCCGGCGTCGCGCCCGGGCAGCGGGTGGGCATCTGGCAACCCAATTGCGAGGATTTCGTGGCGTCATTCTTCGGCGCGCTGGGAGCGGGCGCCACGCCGGTGCCGCTGCCGTGGCCAGTGGTCGAGGGAGACCTCGAGGTGGCGCTCGTGAAGCTGCGGCCGGTGCTGAATCGGGCGCGGATTTCGCTGGTCGCTGCTCCGGAGCACGCGCGGCTGCCGGCGCCGGGCGTGGGCTTCGTCGGGCCGCGCGTGTCCTCGGTCGGCTGGGTCCGGCGGCCGGCAGCGGACGACATCGCCTTC
>JAYVRT010001019.1:0-3215 GCA_043776025.1 Archangiaceae bacterium
TCGTCTCCAACTGCAGCATCAACGTCGACTCCACCGACCTCAAGAGCGCCGGCTTCGGCATCCGGGTGATCGCCGCCACCAACGCCACCGCGGTCACCGTCACCAACGGCAACATCGACAGCAACGGTGCGGTCGGCGTCTTCGCCACCCGCGGGACGGTGAGCCTCACCGGCACCAACATCAGGAACAGCGCACTCGAGGGCGTGCGGATCGCTCCCGCGGTCGGCGAGGTGATCTTCACCCAGACCGGCGGCACCGTTGAGAACAACGTCCAGGGCGGGCTCAACTTCCTCAGCGGCGGCACCGCGGCCAGCACCGCGGTCGTCACTGGCACCGAGATCCGCAACAACGGCACGAGCTCGTCGGTGCCCGCGACCTACTTCGGGATCGCGATCAGCGCGGGCCGCCCGCTGACGCTCAGCGGGGTCAACGTCCACAACAACGCCGCGGGTGGGTTGCTGGCCTCGGCCAGCGCTGGCGGCACTGGACCCGCCGTCGTCGTCAGCGGCGCCTCGCACTTCGACACCAACGGCATCGTCGGCAACACCGGGCCTGGCGCCACCGCGACTGGCAACGGCACCACGTTCACGGCGACCGGTGCGACCTTCTCCGGCAACCGGGGCGCCGGCGTCCACGTCGGTGGGTTGGCGGTCGGAACCTTCAGCGGCATCACCGTCAGCGGCAACGGCGCAGGGCAGGTCGCAGGCAACAACCCGGGCGCGTTCGAGGTCGAGAACGGTACGGCCACCGTCAGCGGCGCGAGCGTGATCCAGCGCAACGTCTTCAACGGCATCCGGGCATTCAGCGGCTCGCTGACGCTTTCTGGTTCGGCAGCGGCGCCGATCGACGTCAACAACAACGGGCTGGCCTCGCTGACGCAACCGACCCCGTTCCACGGCGCCTTCATCGGCGGAGTGACCTTCAGCAGCACCCAGGTCAGCTACTCGAGCAACGGCGGCCACGGCGTGGAGATCTTCAACACCGGCCCGAACCCGATCGGTCTGCCGATCGCGCTCACCAACTCCACCTTCTCCAACAACGGCAGGGCGGGTCTGCTGGTCGACGTCTCCTCGCCGATCGCGGTGACCGGGGCGAACTCGCTCAACGTCTTCGGCTGCACCTTCACCGGCAACCTCCACGGCATCAATGTCGCCGCGTCCAACGGTGACGTGCGCGCCGCCTTCAGCACCAACACCATCTCCGGCTCGATCGACACCGCCGTCTACGTGACGGGCACGCAGAACTCGGTGCTCAACTTCACCGGCAACACGGTCACCAACAACAAGGCGACGACGCTCTTCGGCGGCCAGGGCGTGGGCGGCCTCCTCTTCCTCGGCACGCCGCCGCAGCCGGCGGGCAACTTCAGCTTCACCTCGAACGTGATTCACCACAACGCGCTCAACCAGGTGATCGCCGTCGCCAACAACGGCGGCGGCCCGGTGACCTGGATGCTCAACGGCACCGCTGGAGCGTCCTGCAACGCGGCCACCGCCAACATCTTCGCCTGCTACAACAGCTCGCCCGCGCCCTCGGCGTCGGTGGGCGTGGTGGCGATCGGTCCCGGCCTCACGGTGCAGGCGAACGGCAACTCCTGGCAGAACGCGGCGCCCGCGGCGGGCACCGACTTCTCCACCGCCGGCGGCGCGGTCTTCAGCCCCAGCCCGCCGTCGCCCGTGTGCGCGGCGAGCACCATCGCCTGCCCCTGAGCAGAAAGCCTCAGCGGAGACAGCTTCTCCTAAACCAGGCCAGCGTCGATTCGGTTCGCGACTTGACGTGGCCCGGCGGCGGCTCCACTGTTGGTCCCAAGCAGATGCTCTCGCGGCGCCCCAGCAGTCACGTGCTCGTTGGCCTGATGCTCTCGGGCCTCGTCCTCGTCGGGCAGTTGTCGACCCTGTTCCACCTCGCGCTCGTCCGGCACGTCACCTGCCCGCAGCACGGCGAGCTGGTGCACGCCACCGACGACGCCGCGGCGATCAGCGGGGCTCGGGCCGGGCTGCAGATTCGCGCGGTTCCCCCGAGCGTCGATCACCACGGGCACGACCACTGTTTGATCTCCACCTCCCGCCGTGAGGATTCGGTGGGGCCAGCGGCGGCGCGCGTCTTCGTTCCCGCCGCGGCAGCGGTTTCCGCCGTTTCGAGGCAGGATCCAGCGCAGTCCAGCCGCGGCGTAGCGCTGTTGCGCCTGGCCCCGAAGAGCTCGCCGCCCGTCTGAGCGCGGCGCGCAGTCTCTTCCATTGACGGTCCGCCTCGTGGGGGCGTCCGCTTTCCTTCGACTTCCTGGAGCAAACCTTGGGCCTGTGCCCTTCCCGCATTGTCGTCGCGCTGCTGCTTGTCTTTCCGTCGCTCGCCCGCGCTGATGGCGCGGACGGCGGAGCCATGTCCGAGGAGGACGCGAAGCTGCTGCAGGAGCTCGAGGCCGCCGCGCCTGCGCCCGCTGCCGCGACCGCGCCTCCGGCAGCCGAGCCACCGCCGTCGCGCGGCTCGAACCCGTTCTCGAACATCTTCAACCCGGCGCTCTCGGCGAACGGACTGGTTCTCGGCGCCCTCTCGTCGCCGCCGACGGCCGGCAGCGGGGTCAAAGGCTCTCTCGAGTTGCAGGAAGCGGAGCTGCAGCTCACCTCGAACGTCGACCCCTACTTCTCGGCGAACCTGATTCTCTCGATCCCCAGCGGGGGAACGCTGGACATCGAGGAGGGCTACCTCACCGCGATCCCCCAGCTGGCTGGCTTCGGGTTCCGCGGCGGGAAGATGAGGGTGCCCTTCGGACGCGAGAACCCGACCCACACCCACGCGCTGCCCTTCGTCGAACGGTCGCTGATTGGCGACGCCGTCTTCGGAGACGAGGGGCTCGACCAGCTCGCGGTCGAGGCGAGCACGCTGCTGCCGCTGCCCTGGTACTGCGCCCTCACCCTCGACGTGATGGATGGGCGTGGCCAGCGGCTCTTCGGTGCGCCCGAGGGTGAGGCGCTCTCCGCCTTCGCCGCGACCAAGAACGTCTTCGACCTCACCGACGACGCGACCCTCGAGGCCGGGCTCTCGTACACCGCGGGGCAGGGAGGAGATCAGCAGGTCGCCCAGGCGGTGGGGGCGCACCTGACCTTCAAGTGGCGCCCGGCGCGCAACGCCCAGAACTCGTCGCTGGTGGTGACCGTCGAGCTCATCGGCGCGCGCCAACCGCTCGACCGGGTCAACGGGACGACGCACGATCCGATCGG
>JAYVRT010001020.1:0-10991 GCA_043776025.1 Archangiaceae bacterium
CGGGTGGCTCGGGTGGCTCGGGTGGCTCGGGTGGCTCGGGTGGCTCGGGTGGCTCGGGCGGCTCGGGTGGCTCGGGCGGTGGCGGCCCGGCGGTCGTCAACCTCGGCGCGGCGGGCAACTACGTCGCCCTCGCGAAGACGGCCATCTCCAGCGTTCCCACCTCGGTCGTCACCGGTGATCTGGGGCTGAGTCCCGCGGCGGCGAGCTTTATCACCGGCTTCGCGCTCGTGGCCGACGCCACCAACGTCTTCTCCACCGCCACGCAGGTCACAGGCAAGGTCTACGCGGCCAACTTCACTGCCCCGACGCCGACGAACCTCACCACCGCCGTGAGCGCCATGGAGGCCGCGTACAGCGACGCCGCGGGTCGGCCGAATCCCAACTTCCTCGAGCTCGGCACTGGGAACATTGGAGGAAAGACCCTGGCGCCCGGCCTCTACAAGTGGACCAGCACCGTCACGATTCCGACCGACGTCACCATCTCCGGCGGCGCCAACGACGTGTGGATCTTCCAGACCAGCGGCGATCTGCTGATGACCGCCGCGAAGTCGATCACCCTTGCCGGTGGGGCCCGGGCGAAGAACATCTTCTGGCAGGTGGCGGGCCAGGCGACGCTCGGCGCGAACGCACACTTCGAGGGCATCATCCTCTCCAAGACCGCGATCACCCTTCAGACGGGGGCAACGATGAACGGCCGCGCCCTGGCGCAGACCCAGATCGCCCTCGGCCAGGCGACCCTCACCCAGCCGGCTCCCTGACTCCGTGGACACCCCCTTGTTCCCCGACGCGGCTCACCCCTTGTTTCAACCGGCCGAAGCGCCCATGAGGACTCTGTGACTCAACCCGACATCCAGGGCCGCGTGCTGCTCGTCGATGACGATCCGCTCATCTGCCAGTTGCTCGAACGCACCCTGACCAAGCAGGGCTTCACCGTGACCTCCGAAGGCTCCGCCGAGGACGCCCTCGAACGGCTCACCGGCGAGGACTTCGACGTCGTGCTCACCGACATCAACATGGCCGGGCTCGACGGGCTCGCCTTCACCGAGCGGATCCTCGCCCAGCGGTCCGATGTGCCGGTGATCCTGATCACCGGCTCGGCGTCGGTCGAAGTGGCGATCGCCGCCCTCCGCGTCGGCGCGTGGGATTTCCTCAGCAAGCCGATTGATCCGGTGATGCTCGGCGTCAGCGTCACGCGGGCGTGCCGCCACCGCGCGCTCAAGGCCGAGGTGCTGCGGCTGCGCGGCCTGGTGGCGCCGGCGAAGGGCGGGCAGATCGTCGGCACCAGCGCGCCGATGAGAAAGGTCTACGACCTCGTCGGCCGGGTGGCGCCGGGCGAAGCGGCGGTGCTGATCGTCGGCGAGAGCGGCACCGGCAAAGAGCTGGTGGCGAGCGCAGTTCACGCCGGCAGCTTGCGCAAAGACGGGCCGTTCATCGCGATCAACTGCGCGGCGGTGCCCGCCAACCTCCTCGAGAGCGAGCTGTTCGGCCACGTCCGTGGCGCCTTCACCGACGCCAAGGGCGACCGCAAGGGCCTCTTCGCCCAGGCGGAAGGGGGGACCCTCTTCCTCGATGAAATCGGAGACCTCCCGCTCGAGCTGCAGCCGAAGCTGCTGCGGGCGCTGCAGGAGCGCAAGGTTCGGCCACTCGGCGGGACCACCGAGGTTCCGTTCAACGCCCGCTTGATCACCGCGACCAACCGCGACCTGGAGACCGAGGTCGATCAGAAGCGCTTCCGAGAAGACCTCTTTTACCGAATCAACGTGGTGAAGATCGAAGTGCCCCCGCTGCGCGAACGCCACGGCGACGTTCTCACTCTCGCTCAACACTTCGTCCAGGCGGCGGCGGTTCAGAGCAACAAGCAGGTCAAGGGCCTGTCGGCGGCGGCCGCGGCCAAGCTGGTGGCCTACGAGTGGCCGGGCAATGTCCGGGAGCTGGAGAACTGCATCCAGAGCATGGTCGCCCTCGCCCGGTTCGACGAGCTGTCGGTCGAGGACCTGCCGAACAAGGTTCGCCAGTTTCAGTCCCAGCGGGTCGTGGTCGCCGCCGACAGCGCCGAGGACCTCGTCACGCTCGAGGAGCTCGGCCAGCGCTACCTCAAGCGGGTGCTGATGCTGCTCAGCGGCAACAAGACCCGGGCGGCGCAAATCCTCGGGGTCGATCGACGCACGCTCTACCGGATGCTCGACCGGCTCGAACCCGCTCCGGTGGCGGCCGTGGCGCCTGTCGCATGACTCAGCCGTCCGAGCGCTTCCTCGCGCAGCTCGCGCACGATCTCCGCTCTCCGCTCAACGTCATCGGCAGCAGCCTGCTCGAGTTGTCGCAGGACTCTGGCTTACCTCAAGGCGATCGCGACCAGGTCATCACCCTCGCCCAGCGGGGGGTGGCCCGGCTGCTCGTGCTCTCCGATCGCCTCGCGCTCGCAGCGCGGCTCGCGCACCCCATCGAGGTCAAACCCCAGGCGCAGGATCTGGTGGCGTTCACCCGGCGGGTCGTCGATGCGTTCGTCCCGGCGCAGCTGAGGAAGCGGCTCGAGGTCGTCTCGCTCTTCCCGCCCGCCCCGGCGCCGATTCAGGCCGAGGTGGCGCTGCTCGAGGTGCTGTTGCTCGAGCTGCTCACCAACGCCAACCGCTTCGCTCGCAAGGTGCTGCGGGTCGAGATCGCGGTCGGGCCCACGTTGGTGCTCACCGTCGATGACGACGGCGAGGGGATCCTCCCCGACGAACGGCCGATGCTCTTCGAGCCGTTCGCCGAGCGCCGCAGCCGGACGGGGCTGGGGATGGGGCTCTGGCTCGCCCGGCGCCTGGCAGAGCTGCACCACGGGACCCTCACCGCCGAACACCTCGACCCCGGCACGCGGCTGCGGCTGGTGCTCCCGCTCTCCCCATGAAGCGGCTGCTGTTGGTCGACGATGACGTCGAGCTGTCCGAGCTGCTCGCCCGCAAGCTCAGCCGGGCCGGGTACGAGGTCCGGTCCGCCGATTCACTGCGCGCCGCGCTGGAGCTCACCGCCGTCGAGGCGCCGTTCGATGTCCTCATCACCGACTTTCATCTGCCCGATGCCGATGGCGCCGGCGTCGCCGCGGCGCTCCGGGTGCCGATTACGCTCGGGCTGACCGGGTCGAGCGACCCGGCGGACGCCGAGCGCCTGCGCGCCGCCGGCTTCGCCGCGGTACTGATTAAGCCCGTCGGCGGCCAGCAAGTGCTCGACGCCGTCGCCCGAACCCTCGGCGAACCCGCCTGAAGAAATTCGGCGGTAATTCCCTTCGAAGGTAATTGGCGCTGACAGAAGCGTCGCAAAACACCCGCTGTAGGTGCTCGAGAATTGGGTCAGTCCTGCTCCACTTCCCATGAGCCTCCTCGAGACCATCAAGTCGTTGAATCCGCTGAAGCGCCTGGCGCCATCGCCCTCCGACAGGGCCATCGCCGCCCTGCTCGCCGGGCACACGCTCGACGAGGTGATGCGCGCGGCCTCGCAAGTCATCGCCCGCCAGGCCGTTCGCGAGGCGTTGGAGGAGTTCTCCGACGGGCCGGCGGCCCTCCTCATCACCTGCCTGCTGGAGTCCTGCACCGCCGCCTGGAGCGCCCTGGGCGCCGCGCTCGAGGCCAGCCCGCGCCTGCCCGCCGACCGCGCCGCCTGGGTCTGCGCGCGGATGAATGACTACAGCCGGTCGCTCAGCAGCGAGCTGATGACCCAGCACCTGATCAACCTCGTCCTGGGCGTCACCGGCCTCTACATCGAGGCGCTCGTCCTCTCCCGCGACCAGGTCGACCCCCGGGCGCTGAGGGAAAAGCTCGCCGAGCTGCTCAAGCAGGGGCTGTCCAGCGGGCTCTCCCGCGCCGACCTCTCCCAGACGCTCTCGGCCCGGCGCCGGACCTCGGGCCAGCTCGCCTCGGCCAGCTGAATTTCACCAACGCTGCCTGGTTGGGGAATACTGGGCTGCCTATGCCAAAGATTGGCCCCAAGCAGATCCTCAACGAGCTGAAGAAAGACATCGACGGGGTCCAGGCGAAAGCCCAACAGGCGCTCTTCGACGGTCCGATCGGCAAGGCGCTCGCCGAGACCCCGAAGGCCGGCTGGGTCGCCAATGGCATCAGCAAGCTCGGCCTCTCGGCCTTCAAGCCCGCGCCGCCTCCGCCGACGCTCAAGCGCCCGGTGGTGATGATCACCGGGCTGACGATGCAGGCCGCCTCGTACGACCCGATGGCCCGTCACCTCGCCACCAACCCCGCCAACGGCAAGGCCGCCGTCTACGTCGTCGCCGATGGCAAGTTTCACGCGGGCGGCGTCAGCGGCAAGGTGATGACCGACGACGAGGCCGCGAAGTCGAAGATGTTCCAGATTCAGTACACCGACGTGAAGGGCGCTCCCACCGACAAGGAGCCGCAGCTGGAACAGGCCTTCCGCGCGATCAAGCGGGCCACCAACGCCCCGGCGCTCGACGTCGTCGCTCACTCCGCCGGCTGCACCGACTTCCGCCTCTACCTCGAGAAGCGGCCCGCCGCAGACAAGGGCATCGGCATCAACGAGGCAGTCTTCATCGGCCCCGCCAGCCACGGCACCTTCATGGGCAACGTCGGAGAGAAGATCGGCCGGCCCCTGGGTGTGGAGAAGGCCGGCACCGAGCTGGAGATCGGCAGCCCGTTGGTGAAGCAGCTCAACGACGACTGGGGCGCCCAGCGCTCGCAGGTGAAGGGCAACGTCACCATCATCGGCATCTCCGGCGCGCCGACGCCGGGGCAAGGTGGCATCTCCAACGGTGACGGCTTCATGCCCGTCAACCAGCTCGGCCTGCCCAACGCCAACACCGTCGTCCTCAAGGGCAGCGATCCGACCCCCGTCGCCCACCTGATGGAGGTCGGCTACTCCGGTGTCATTGCCGAGGTGCAGAAGCGGCTCGGCCAGTAGCCACCTCGTCCGCGAAGCGCAGCACGTGCTCGGCGAACCCCCGTGGGTCGTCGAGGAACCCGCTGTGCCCCCACCGCTTCGGCCGTTGGATCCGCGCGTGGGCCGGCAGGTGCGCCCGGAAGAACTCGAGGGAGCTCTCGGGGAGGATCCGCTCCGCCTCTCCCCACAGCATCAGGATCGGCATCGTCAGCCGCGCGAGCTCGGCGGGGGTGAAGAGGATCGCTGGTTGCATCGCGCTCACCACCGCCCGCGTCTGCGGCAGTGCGAAGTAGCGACGCAGCCCGAGCGCGTAGAGGTGGCGTGACCGCTTGGGAAGGGCGAAGAGCGCGTCGGCGAACCGAAGCGCCTCACTGTGGCTCTTCAGCGTGAAGCGCGCGCGCAACGTCTGCAGCTGCTCGGCGTCCATCGCCGCCCCCGCGGGCGCCGCCAGCAGCAGGCCCGCAACTTTCTCGGGCCGGGCCAGGGCGTAGCGAATCGCCGCGTAGCCGCCCAGCGAGTTTCCTGTCAGCACCGCCGGCTGGTCGAGCACCGCGTCCAGGGCCTCGGTCAATCCGGCGAGCAGATTCTCCGCGCTCATCGTCGCCGGGGTGTCGGAGAAACCGTGGCCCGGCAAATCCGGGAGGATGACCCGCGCCGCGCCGTCGAGGTGCCGCAGCACCTGCCAGTAATGGACGCCCGCCGAGCTCAGGCCGTGCAGCAGCACCACCGGAGGAAGGCTGCCCCCGTGGTTCCGCTCGAGCACGTGTACCGTCCCGACCGAGGTCGGCACCAGGCGTCGGCTATATCCTTGCATCACCTCCAACGAGGTCCGCGCCAGATGCTCTCCCAACCGAATCACAGCCACGAGCCGAGCCTGTCAGCCGCGAGCGCGCCGCGCCATGGGCAGCTGTCGAACTGGTTCGGCGGCCGCGTCCACCACGGCTTTGGCAGCGAGCTCGGCCGCTACGACGCCCGCTTCGCGCTCGACGTCGCCGGCACGGTCGGGCGCTTCTACGGGCCGGGCCGCTACTTCGACCTGTCCACCCGCGGGCTGGACCGGGTGCCGTCGTCGCCGGTGATGTTCGTCTCCAACCACTCGGGGGGGACGACCATCCCCGACGTGTGGGGCTTCGGGGTCGCGTGGTATCGCCACTTCGGAACCTCGAGGCCGTTGCATGTCCTCGCCCATGAGCTGCTCTTCGCGGTGCCGGCGCTGGCGCGCTTCTTCGAGCGGGTGGGAGTGCTCCGGGCCTCGCTCGAGACGGCGCGCAAGATTCTGGAGAAGGGCCGCGACTTGCTCATCTTCCCCGGGGGGGCCTCGAGACCTGGCGCCCGTACTCGCAGCGCTACGAGGTCGACTTCGGCGGTCGCATCGGCTTCGCCCGGCTGGCGATCGAGGCCGGGGTGTCGATCGCCCCCGTGGCCCACGCGGGCGCCCACGAGACGCTGCGGGTGCTGACCTCGGGCCGCTGGCTCGCCCGGGCGGTGGGGCTGCACCGCATCGCCCGTGCGGAGGTCTGGCCGATTCACCTCTCGCTGCCCTGGGGCATCGGCTTCGGGCCGCTGCCGCACATCCCGCTGCCGGCGCGGTTTCGCTACCTCGTCGGCGCTCCGATCGCCCCGGACGCTTCCATGACCGCCGCCCACCTCGCCGCCGAGGTGAAGGACGCCGTCCAGCGACAGCTGCACCAACTGCGCGATGAGGACCTCGCCCGGCGCGCCCGCGCTTGATTTTGCGGCGCCAGTTGCAGACAAAGCCTCCCGGCAGCCGTCTGCCCAAGGAGGCGCTCTGGTGTCGCGTTCGCTGATTCTCGCCGTGCTGCTGCTGACTGGCTCGGGCTGCAAGAAGACCAGCGCTCCTGCGGCGGGTCTGGAGCTCGTCTACACCGGCCCGGGGCTCACCCAGGCCGATGCGGTGACGCTCAACAAGCGGCTCGCCGCGCTCGAGGTCAAAGGCGCGGCCCTCTTCGACGAGGGAAAGCTTCGAATCCGCATCGAGCCGTCCGCGGCCGAGGTGGTCAAGCGGAGCCTGTCGACCGCGGGCAAGCTCGAGTTCTTCGGTGTCGACGACAACGCCAGCAAACGGCTGTGCGCAGCTGCCCAACTCGACGGCGCTACCCGCCAGCAGGAGGAGCTGCGCGACGGCTCGGTCACCTGCTTCTTCAGCGGAGAGCCCGGCGCGGTGCGGGCGGCCGCCGAGCCGGTGCTGGGGCCGAAGCTGCGGCTGCAGAAGCTGCCGTCGGGTGGGGTGCGCAGCCTCGCCGTCTTCGTCCCCGCGTTCCTCACCGGGGCACGGGTGGTGGAGGCGAAGGTGACCTCCGCCCCGTCGCCCGGTGTCAGCCTCGCGTTCGATTCCGCCGGCGCCCAGCTGCTCGCCGAGCACACCCAGAAGCTCGTCGACATGCGGCTGGCGATCGTCCTCGACGACTGGGTTCAGTCCGCGCCGACGGTGATGAACCAGATTACCGGGGGCCACGCAATCGTCACCACGCCCAGGCCCGAGGAGGCGAAGGACCTCGCCGCCGCGCTCGCCTCGGGCGCGCTCCCGTCGCTGCAGCTGCTCAGCGAGACGTCTTACTAGCCCTTCGGCTTGCCGAAGGCGTCGAGGTGCCGGGCGATCGCCAGCTCGTCGGCCACGTCGAGGTCGGTGAAGCGGACGTGAAAGTCGAGGTCGCGCCCCTTCTCCATCACCCGGATGATCTCCCCCTGGGCGCGGACCTCGGCTGGCACCCCGGGCAGCCGGAACCGCACCTCGACCTTCGTCCCGAACGGCGGGTTCTTCCCCTTCCAGTAGATGCCGCCCAGAGAGAGGTCGCCCTCGCGCTCGAGGTAGCCGCCGCCCTCGACGACGTCCCGCACCAGGAAGGTCATCGGCACCCGCGGGCTCTCGCGCCGCTCATCGCCCCGCGGCTCCTTGGCCCCGAGGTTCACCACCGTCTTGCGCCGGTCGCTCATGGAGTGTTGGCCACCTCGACGACGAATCGCCCCAGCAGCTGCATGAAGACGTCCTTGACCTGGTTCGCCGTCTGGGAAACCTCCTCGTGCGACAGCGGCTGCTTGCCGATGCCCGCCGCGAGGTTGGTGATGCAGCTGACCCCGGCGACCTTCACCCCCATGTGCGAGGCGACGATCACCTCCGGCACGGTCGACATCCCCACCGCGTCGGCGCCCAGCGTCCGCAGCATCCGGATCTCGGCCGGCGTCTCGTAGGAAGGCCCCGACAGCTGGGCGTAGACCCCTTCCCGTAAGGTGATGCCGTCCTGCTTCGCGCAGCGCTGCAGCAGGGCCTTCAGCTGCGGGTCATAGGCGTGGCTCATGTCCGGAAAGCGCGGCCCCAAGCCCTCTTCGTTGGGCCCGACCAGCGGGTTCCAACCCGAGAGGTTGAGGTGGTCGGAGATCGCCATCAGGTCCCCCACCTTGAAGCCGAGGTTGATCCCTCCCGCGGCGTTGGTCACCACCAGCGCCCGGGGCTTGAAGCTGCAGAGCACCCGCGCGGGGAAGGCCACCTGCCAGGGCGCGTACCCTTCATAGAAGTGCACCCGGCCCTGCATCGCCATCACGCTCTGGCCGTCGCGCTTTCCCAGCACCAGCCGGCCGGCGTGGCCCGGCACCGAGGAACGCGGGAAGTGCGGCAGCTCCTCGTAGGGCACCACCACCTTCTCGGTGAGCGTGTCGGCGAAGCCGCCCAGACCGCTGCCGAGGATCAGCGCCACCTTCGGGACAAACCCCGGGGCGCGCGTTCGCACCGCGTCGGCGCATTCGGCCACCAGCGCGGGAAGAGGCGGTTGGATGGTCATCGATGCGAAAAAGGATACACATGATCTGCGGGGTGAATGAGTTTTCTCCCGGCCCGTCTGTCGTTGTGCTGTCTGAACCCCACCCCTGGAGAACCATGAAAACGAAGCTCACCGCGCTGCTTGCCCTTCTCACCCTCCCTGCGTTCGCCGCCGCGCCGCCGGCGAAGGAGCCCGCCCCGGCCAAGCCGGCGGAGGCCGCCAAGCCCGCGGAGAAGCCCGCCGAGAAGCCGGCGGACAAGGCCACCCCCACCGCCGACAAGCATGAGACGGTGAAGCCAGCCGTCGAGGCCACGCCCTCTGCCGACGCCGGCACCGCTGCCCCCGCCGCGAAGACCAAGGAAGTGAAGGAGACGAAGAAGAAGGCGACGAAGTAACCGAACTACCGCGACTGGAACCCCGGCACCGCGGCGCCGGGGTTCACCAGCCGGCCGTTGGCGTCCGCCGCGCTCTCGACAATCTGGTGGGTCTCGAAGTCGCAGGCCAGCTCTCCGCTCGGCGCACAGACCATCGCCAGCCGCACCACCCACGCCGGACTGCGCGCTTCCCACCGCCGCCAACGCACCGGCTCGGCGACCCGGCCCGGGCCCACCAGCACCTCGCCCTCCCCGTAGAAGCCCCAGGCGTCGCCGCCGCCGTTCCAGTCGCCAGGCTCGATCACCCCCGCTCCGAGCGCGCGGCCCAGCGCCTCGTGGAGCAACCCTTCGACGTCGGGCTCGGGACGCCGGCGCTCGATCCGGTAGATCGCCGTCGGGTTCACCCCGAGGTGCCGCTTGAAGCGCTGCACCGCGAGCGAGCGGCGCTCGACCGAGAACTCGAAGTGTTCCCACGCCGCGGGCACCAGCAGGTGCAGCCCCGCGGCGTCGAGATCTCCCCGACGCTTCTCCAGGACCAACTCCGGGTGATGGCGCCAGTCTTCGAGCAGCGTGCGGATCCGTTCGAAGGCCGCGTCCCAGCGCTCCCGCTCGCCGCCTGGACCTTCCAGAGTCCAGGACGCCTCGTCGGTCACGTCCCGGTCGCCTTCGTGCAGGCGCGGCAGCAGCGTCACCGCCGAGTCCGCCCCTTGCAACGAGACCTCGGCCTGCCAGGCGCGGCCGGTGCCATTCGCGGCCGCGGTGACCGCGGTGCTCAGCGTTCCCGCGCGCCGGTCGTGCGCGGTCACGGTGAAGCCGAGCGACTCCAGCGCCAGCCAGGTGGCGTCGAAGGCCTCGTCGAAGTCGGCGGAGACGACCCGCGTCGCGTGCGAGCGCAGCTGCGACGGGCTGAGCGCCACCGGGCCGCGCGGCGCGCAACCGGCGAGGAGGCACGCGGTCATCACCCAGGCGGTGAAGGAGAGAGGGGGCAACGGCGAGGGTCAGAGCGCGGCGATGATCGCCTGGGTGAACTCGGCGGTGCCCGACTTGCCGCCGAGGTCTCCGGTGCGCACCTTGCCGTCGGCGTAGACCTTGAACACCGCCCGCTCGACCTTGCGGGCGATCGCCTCGTGGCCGAGCCAGTCGAGCATCATCACCGCCGACATCAGCAGCGCGGTCGGGTTCGCCAGCCCTTTGCCGGCGATGTCCGGGGCGGTCCCATGCACCGCCTCGAAGACGGCGCTGCTGGCGCCGATGTTCGCGCCCGGCACCAGGCCGAGGCCACCGACGAGCCCGGCGCAAAGGTCGCTGACGATGTCGCCGTACAGGTTCTCCATCACCATCACGTCGAAGCGGGTCGGGTCCTTCACCAGCTGCATGCAGAGGGCATCGACGATCACCTCCTCGGCTTGAATCTGCGGAAAGTCGCGGGCGGCGCGGCGGAAGCAGTCGAGGAACAGGCCGTCCGACAGCTTCATGATGTTCGCCTTGTGCACCGCCGAGACCTTCTTTCGCTTCATCTTCACCGCGTACTCGAAGGCGTAGCGGCAGATGCGGCTGCTCGCCTTCTCGGTGATGATCTTCAGGCTCTCCACCACGCCCGGCACCACTTCATGCTCGATGCCGGCGTACAGACTCTCCGTGTTCTCGCGGACGATGATGAGGTCCACGCCCGGATAGCGCGTTGGGATTCCGGGCAGGTTGTAGATAGGCCGGAAATTGCAGAACAGCTCGAACTTCTTGCGCAGCGCCACGTTGATCGAAGGGAAGCCGCCGCCGATGGGCGTGGTCACCGGGCCTTTGAGTCCGACCTTCGTCCGCTCCAGCGATTCGGTCAGCTCGTGCGGGATGTACTCGTGGAACTTCTCGTACGCCTCGGCGCCGGCGGCGAAGCTTTCCCATTCGAACTTCACTCCGGTGGCTTCGAGGATGCGCACCACGGCGCCGACCACCTCGGGAC
>JAYVRT010001021.1:0-10985 GCA_043776025.1 Archangiaceae bacterium
CGTCGTCCCGTCTCCCAGCTGGCCAGCGGAATTGAAGCCCCACGCCCAAAGCGTCCCGTCGGTCTTGATCCCGACGGTGTGGAAGTTGCCTGCCGCCACCGAAGCGAAGCCGCTGTCCACCTGGACCGGCGAAGCGCGGTCTGTTGTCGTCCCGTCTCCCAGTTCGCCGTCAAAGTTGCGTCCCCACGCCCACGCCGTCCCATCCGTCTTGATTCCCACCGTGTGGTAGTAGCCCGCCGCCACCGACGCGAAGCCGCTGCCCACCTGGACCGGCGAAGCGCGGTCGGTCGTCGTCCCGTCGCCCAGTTGACCGTACCCATTGTACCCCCACGCCCAGAGCGTCCCGTCCGTCTTCACCGCCACGGTGTGGCTGTTCGCCCCCGCAGCCACCGTCTTCCACTGACTCCGGCAGTTGACCCTGACGATGCTGACCGCGAGCGCGACCACGGGGCCTGCTCCGCTCGACACCGTACAGGTCTGCCCGGCCGGCTGAATTTTGACCGTCACCGAGTACGCCGCCCCGTAAGCCACGGGGGTGGCAAACGTGAACGCTCCGTCGGCGCTGACGGCGAGGTCGGCGGCGAGGTTGCTCTGCAGCACCAGCCCGGTTCCGTTGAGCCCGCTGACATAGCCACCTACGGGGTACGTCGTCGGGATGCAGCCCCCGACCGAACAGAACGACCCACCCGCGCAAGCCTGGCCACACGCTCCACAGTTGCTGCTCGACGTCTGCAGGTTCACTTCACACCCATCTACCGCGTTGCCGTTGCAGTCGCTGGTGCCCGCCGAGCAGGTGCTCAGCGGATGGAAGACGACACTCGCGGTGGAAGCCAGCAGCACCCCGTTGATCTCGGCCTGGACGACCTTGGTCTGCGCCACCGTCGACCGGATGAGGCCGTCAGCGACGCCAGTCCCTGCGGTTGTAGCGCCGGGCTGGGTGACCGAGTTGCCACTGCCCGAGACAGTGAGCACCGAAATCGCGCCCCCGATGCTGTTGCCGAACTGGTCACGCGCGGCGACGCGAATTCCGGCGGAATCGACTCCGTCCGCCTCTGCACTCGAGACGAGCGCAGAGACCGACGAGAGGGTCGCGCTCACGGGCCCCGCGAGGATGTTGATCGTCTGACTGTTGGCGTAGAGCCCTGCCGCGGTCGCGACGACCTGGTCGGTTCTGCTCAGAGTGTAGAACACCCCCGGGAATGAGGCGAAGCCCGCCGTCAGCGGCACGGTGGTGGTTCCCTGGAGCGGCTCATTGTTCCTCGCCCAGGTGACCGTGACTGCCGCGGATTGGTTGTCGATCAGGTTCGAGTACGCGTCGACCAATCGCACCGTCGGGGCCGGAGAGATGACGACGCCTGCGGTCGTCGAGGTCGGCTCGACGGCCCACGCCAGGTTGGCCGGATTTCCGGCCACGCCCATCGCGCTGAAGGGCGCTGTGAACGCGCCTGTGGTGGCGACGAAACCGTTGGTCCCGGCCAGGGTCGCAAGAGTCGCCGTGGATGACGCCAGTCCGCTCGCGTCGGTGACCGTGCTGACGTTTGAGAGCGAGCCGGTGTTGGCGGCCACCGTCCAGGTCACCGTCTGACCGGAGATCGGGTTTCCGCTCGCGTCCTGCAGCCGGACGACGAAGGGAGCAAGAGCGCTCGCCACGCTCGCCGTCTGGGCATTACCGGAGACGATTGCCAGTTGGGCCGGCGCACCCACGCCGACGTGAATCGTCACGTTGCGAGACGCGAAGTTCGGGGCCGACAGCAAGAGGACGTAGTCGCCCGCGACATCGAGGCTTAATCCGGTGAACACCGCGCCGCCGCCGACGGTCGGGTGAAGCGCCACGCCGGCGAGCGCGCCCGCGGCGGGTGCGGAGACGACCTGGAGCGTCACCGGTACCCCCGAGACGTTGACGCGAAGGCCACGCTCGTCGAACAGCCCGGCAGCGACGGTGAAGGACGCACCCGAGGTGACGTCGTACGGAGCGGCGGTTGCGCTCACCTCGGCTGGGCGGAGAACCGCGACCGATTCCAACTGCAGACTTCGAGAACCGGAACGCAGGTCGAAGGTGGCTCCGCTTCCGTTAAAGACCGCGCTGCGTCCGCTGGACGACAGGCCCACGTTGTACGCATTGCCACCCGTGCGGCCCGTCGGGGCATTCACCGAGAGAAGGGTCGCCGTGCCGGTGAGGCGGTCCACCACATAGGCATCCTGTGCGCCGTCCGTATCGGCTGCGTCGAGGGCCTGGCTGGTCGTGAAGGCAGCCCAACGTCCATCGGCCGAGAGGTTGGGGGTGTACCCTCCGTTCGCAGTGCCGAGCGCTTGCGTCATGTGGGCGCTGCGATCCACCGCGTAGAGGGCACTTGCACTGCCCTCCACCAGGAGGACAACCCGCCCGGTCGCTGAGATGGATTTCGGAGCAGCGTTGGTGAAAGGCGCTCCAGTCCAGTCATGACGGAGCAGTTCGACCGTCCCGGTCGCGAGGTCTGCGACGAAAACGCTGTATGCGGAGTTCGTACCGCCGGCGACGAGATTCGAGGCCCAGGACGCAAACGCGACGCTGACACCATCCCCCGAAAGCACCGCTTGAAGGGAAGAGCCATTGGGCTCCGATCCGTTGCTGGCCATCACCCGGGTCACCGCCCCCGAGGCGCGGTCCTTGATGAAGACGTCGTAGGTCGCGTTCGTGTCGTTCGCGACGAGGTTCGTCGCACCGGACGAAAAGGCGATGAACCGGCCGTCGTCCGAGACCGAGGGCTCGGTTGCGGAGTCATTGGCCTCGGTGCCGGCCGCGCTGACGTTCGCTCGCTCGAGCGTTTTGGCCTGACGGTCGTAGATGAAGATGTCGCGTTGGCCGTTGTGATCGCCCGGCACCAGATTGTTCGCGTCGCTCTCGAAGACCACCCAGCGGCCGTCCGCGGTGATTCGCGGCGCAAGACCCGCAGTGGCGACCACCTCGACGACGCCGGTTTGGCGGTCGGCGACAACCACATTCCCCGGCAACGCCGATCCCAGGTTCGACGCATCGGTCACAAACGCGACGAATCGTCCATCGCCGGACACACTCGGCGGCGACGACGACGAATCCGCCTCCAGCCCCGCCGCGTTGACGCTGGTCAATGAGTGGTCGCAACTGCCGCCCTGGCTCGCAAGCTCGACCTCGCACCCGTTGGCGGCGTCGCCGTCGCAGTCGGCCCATCCGGAGGCACAGGCGGGCTCGAACCGTGCCTTCAGTTGGGTGAGGTCGTACGAATTCGCCCCAACGCCCGTGAGCGCGGTGTTGGCAGAACCGACGCGGAAGTCCACCTGGTCGCCCGGGGCGAGGTCGAGGGTGAGCGCTCCTCTCTGCGAGTTGTCGCCTGCGGCCCAGTAGTAGGGGAACGAACGCGCCGCTGGCGAATACGACCAGTTAATTGTGTCCCACCCGAAGCTGACGGAGCTCGACCCGATTGCGTCGTTGAGGGCGGCTGATCCCCACGCAGACTTTCCATTCACCAGGACCTGAATCTTCGAAGTTGCGAGATTCGGTACAGATCTAGTGGTGGTCTGGGTGTCGGTGATCGACCCGAACGTGCTCCCGCAGACGCCGCAATTGACACCCGTGGGCACCGCTCCGCTCAGGTGGCCGCCGATGCAGAGGAAGCTGCCCACGCCGTGGCAATACTGAACCGCCCGAGTTCTGGACTCGGTAAAGGGGAGAGTCGTCGTGGTGTTCACCAGTCCGGTGAACTCGGTGTAGACGCGGTACCGGCCTGGCGCCTGAACCGTGTAGCGCAGGACAGCGTCTGAACTTGCGCCTGGCATGAGCGCGATCGAATTGCCGGCCAGCCCGCCTCCGTACGGACTGCTGCTCGAGGTAGGTGTCCCGTTGAACAGCACCGTGGGCTCCGTCGCCGCCCCGTCATTCCACGCCTGGTTGCCATACCCATCGGCGGCAGTGCTGGCGAACGCCGTGAACGCCGTGGTGCTGCCGCTCGGAATTGACCCGTAGCTCCAGGGCGACGCCGGCGAGTTGAAGCTCGCCACCGCGTCGTCGGTCCCGCACATGCCCTGGGCGCAGACGACGTTCGCCGGACAAGCCCGCCCGCACGCGCCGCAGTTGTTGTGGTTGTTGGCCAGGCCTGTCTCACAGCCGTTGGCCGCGTTGCCGTCGCAGTTCCCGAAGCCGGCAGTGCAGGCCGCGACGGCGCAAGCGCCCGCGACGCACGCGGCGGCGCCATGGGCCGCCGAGCAGCTCACCCCGCAGCCGCCGCAGTTCGCGGTGTCGGCCGAGACGTCGATGCAGCTTCCGTTGCAGCCCATCAGGCCGCCGGCGCAGGAGATGTTGAAGGCCGCGCTGGTCGCCATGAAGGTGCCGGCCGTGGCCTCGAGCACATACGCCGAGCTCGGCTTGTCGATGCGCAGGTCGCCAAACACCGCGACGCCGCCCGCGGTCAGCTGCGGGCTTGTCCCGGTCAGCGTCGCCCCGTAGAGGTTGTTGCCCAGGGTCACCTTCACTGCGACACCGTCGACCGGATTGCCAAACGCGTCGACGACCCGGGCCGAGACCGGCGCGAGGGTGGCGCCTTGCTGGGTGCTCGCCGGCTGCACGACGAAGCTAACGGTCGCCGGGCTCGCCGGAGTCGCGGTGGCGGTGAAGTCGAGCGGCGAGCCTGCGAGCGTCCCGCTGGTGGCGCGAAACGTCTGGGTCCCGGCGGTGGTGCCGAGGATCGCCGTGATGATCGCGATCCCCGAGGCGTTGGTCCGCGAGGACAGTGCGCCCACCTGGGCGCCGGGGGTAACCGCGCTCCAGTTGACGAGGACGTTGCTGACCCCGTTGCCCCAGGGGTCGGTGACCTTCACGCTCAGTGGCAGCGCGAGCGCGCCGTTGACGGCAGCGGTTTGCGCATCGCCCGACGCCAGGGACATCGCGGTCGCGGCGAGCGCGGTGCCGGTGGCGGCGAAGCTCGCCGAGGTCAGTCCGACCGACGTCGCCTGAAACTGCTGGGCTCCAGAGGTGGTGCCGAGGACGGCCGTGGCCGAAATCTGCCCGGTCGCGTCCGTCGAGGCCGCCAGCGAAGAAACACTGCCGTTGCCGATCGAGGTGACCCAGGTCACCGGCACATCGGGAATGGCATTCCCCGAGCTGTCAGTCGCTTTGGCGATCAGCGGCAGTGGGAGCGTGGTGCTGACCGGCTTGCTCTGAGCGCTTCCAGTGACGACGACGAGCTTCGTCGGCGGCCCGAGGGCCACAACGAACGGCGCGCTCGTGATGGGCGCGAGCGCCCCAGCGGTCGCGACGAGCGTGTACCCGGTGCCCGGACGATTCAGCCGCACGTTCGTGAATCGGGACCGCCCGATGACAGTGTTGACCGTCAACGTGCCGGAGAGGGCTGCGCCGCCCGGGTTGGTGCCGAGCGTCATCACCACCGGGGTCGCGGTCGTCAGCGGATTGCCGAAGCTGTCACGCAACAGCACCTCGACCGCC
Organism: Archangiaceae bacterium; assembly: GCA_043776025.1. Lineage (GTDB taxonomy): Bacteria > Myxococcota > Myxococcia > Myxococcales > Myxococcaceae > JAYVRT01. The sequence continues at coordinate 5,456 of JAYVRT010001021.1, forward strand.
GGAGCGATCGCGCTGCCCGCGGAGGCAGCCACCGGCTGAACGTCGAACGTCATCGTCGCCAGCGGCGCCGAGGTGATGACGACGTTCCCGCTCGTCACCGAGGTGAGGCCGGGTGCCGACGCCACCAGCCGGTAGGTGCCGGTGACGTTGATTCCCAGGTTGGTGAAGTCGGCGACCCCGGCCACCGCGTTCCGGGTCACTGTCCCCAGCAGCGGAGCGGTGTTGCCGAGAATCGAGATCGTGACCGGGTTGGCCGCCGTCGTGACGAGCGCGTTCGCCGAGTCGAGCACGGTCACCCGAAAGGTCGCCAGCGGTGCGCCGGCGGTCGCGCCGGCAGGCTGGGAAGCGGGAGTGACGGTAAACGACAGCTTCGTCGCGACCCCCAACTGCGAGCGTGTGCGGCCCACCGCTTCTTCCGACGTCTCGTTGCTGCAGGCCGCGAGAACAAGCAGTACAGCGCCAACAAACGGAATCCGGCCCATGTGCTTCCCCCGACGGAAAATGCGGCGGGCGGTGCTTACTCCGCAGGGTCGAATTCAAGCAAATCACTACAGCCGGGCTGTACGGATTCGTGGCGGGGGCTTCAGCAGCCGGCGGTCGGGGTCACCCCGGAAATCAATGTGCACCCGGAGCCGCCGTCGGTTCCCCCGTCGGACCCGCCATCGCCTTGGCCAGCATCGTTGAGCCCAGCGTCATTCGCACCGGAGTCCGAAACTGAAGCGACCGGTCCGCAAGCCATGACGAGAGCGAGCAATCCAAGTCCGAGAGAGCGCACGGACGGACTCCTTCAGCAGCCGGTGCACGTCCGGGGAGCCCTGCGGAAAGTCCCGGTGGTGAGGAACCACGGCATCTGCTGCTTCGGCTCGCAAACAATGAGCAATTGCCCAGCCGGCTGGCATGCTGGTGCCTGGATGCTGACCGCCACCATCCTCGCGTTGCTGTGCACCGCGCCGGTGAAGATCGCAGCGACCGGTTTCACAGAGAGCGGCGGAGGCGACCCAGCCCGGGCCAACGTCTGGCTCGAGCGCTTTGCGGAGGTGATGCGGCGCGACGGCAAAGTCCAGGTCTCGACGAGCAACGACATCGCGCAGTTGATGGGGATTGAGCGGCAGAAGGAACTGTTCGGCTGTGCCGCCGACGGAAGCTCCTGCATCGCCGAGCTCGCCAACGCGCTGGGTGCCGAGGGGGTGCTGGTCGGCACCTTCACTCGGAGCAAAGACGCCTATCTCGTCGTGCTCCGGGTACTGCGCCAGCCCAGCGGAGCGGTCTGGTGGTCGGCGAGCAGCCGGGTTACCGGAGAGACTGCGCTGCTCGACTGGCTCGACGAGCAAGCAACCGCGTGTGCGAACGCGCTCGCCCCGTCGGCGCCGGCAACACGGGCTCCGCTCGTCCTTGGAGGTGTCGGCCTCGGCGTCGCGCTCGCCGGTGCCGGTCTCCTGGCCGTGGCCCACACCGTCGCGCTCGGGGACGTTCGCACCGCGGCCAATGAGCCAGCGCTGCGCAGCGCGCTCACCGCCGGACGGTCGGAGTCCACCGCCGGCGTGGTCCTCGTCTCGGTCGGCGCAGCGGCGGTCGCGGCAGCCATCGTGTGGAAACTCGTCGGCCAGCCAGCTGCCGCCGTCGCGATTTCAGCAACGCCAAGTGGGACGTTCGTCAGCGTCGGGGGCAGTTGGTGAAACCAACGTACTGGCTCTGCCTGCTGCTCGCCGGCTGCCCGGACTTCGAGGGGGCACGAATCCAACGGTGCAAAGAGCTCCACTCGAACCTCGGCGTCTGTGAAGGACTCAATCCGGAAGACGGAGGCGTCGGTGGCGGGGCCGGCGGCGGCGGCGTTGGCGTTGGCGTTGGCGGTGGCGGTGGTGCCAGCGTTGGCGGTGGTGCCGGCGGCGGCGGTGCTGCCGGCGGCGGCGGTGGTGTCGGCGGCGGCGCGGGTGGCGGCGGCGGCGCGGGCGGCGGTAGTGCCGGCGGCGGCGGTAGTGCCGGCGGCGGCGGTGCGGGCGGCGGCGCCCCGGCCTTCAGCATGGTCGACTCACTTGTGACGATCGCCGCATCGGCCACCCGTTGGACCTATGGGAACGTCGGCCCTCGTGCGCCGGTCTTCCTCTGGGAGGTCTCGCGGGACGGCGGGCGGTACCCGGCCGCCCATGAGGCCTCGGACGGAGGACTCTCCCTGTGGAGCTACCCCGATCAAGGCGGCTATCTGTCCCCTCAGCGCTGGTGTTCATCGGCGGCCGGCGAAGACAACGCGGTGATGGGCGCTGTCCTGGACAACAACGGCAGCCTGTCGATCTCAGTCGACACGGTGAGAGGCCTCAGCCAAAGCCCAATGAGCACCGCGTTTGATCTCGTCGTTTGCCCACCGGTCCTCTCGTACTACCGGCGCCTTGACGGCGGCTTTGCCTTCCTCGGGATCAGCATCGAGAGTGGGGCGGCCCTCTCGTTCGAGCGCTCCTATGGCCTTTCGGGTACCGGGAGCCGCGCCTCGGTCTCTGTCCCTTACAGTTCGCAGCGAATCGACGAGGCGAGCACCGATGACGCCGGGACCACCTGGGTCTCGGCGCAGACGGCCGCCCCCGAACACCTCGAGGCGTTCGAAATCAGGGCCGACGACGACACCCCGGTCCCTCACGCACTGGCCAACTACAGCGCGCCGAAGGTCGAGATCTCCGCCAGGGGAAGCTCAGTGTTCGCCGCGTGGATGCAGGGGCAGACGTTGTGGCTGACGTCGGTCGCGGACGGAGGGATCCCGAGCCGCTTCGTACTGCCCGAGGCCGCCACCCTCGTCGACCTCGCCGCGGGAAACAACAGCGTCGTCGCCGTGCTCGCGTTCGCCAACAACCGCACCGTCCTGCTGATTCGACGGGCAGGCGCGGACACCTTTCTGAAGCTGAATGTGCCTTACGCCTTCCGGCCTCTGCTGGTGCACTCGCGCAGCAAGCTGTGGATTGCCGGGCTATGCCTCGGGGCGGATGGGGGCATCGGAGACAGCGACGCTGGCTGCCGCAGCGCGACGAACAACCCGATTGTGGAGATCAACACCGCGCCGGGCGGGGTGCCCTGGTAGCGCTGACCCGCGGGTCCGTCACTCCAGCGGGAAGTCGCGCCGGTCGGGCGGCGGCTCGCTGAGGCGGTAGTGGGCGATCAGCCGGAGGCAGGTGTTGTAGCGCAGCAGCGCGTCGTCGTTGGTCGCGTCGGCCTGGGCGGCGTCGGCCTTCTCGTAGAACGCCATCGCGTCTTCGAGGTGGTGCCAGGCCGCGGCGCTCGCCCCCGCCGGACTGCGCTCGAGCAGGGCCACCGCGCGCCGTTCGGCGACGATGCCGGAGTAGTAGAGCCGCTCGAAGTCGGTCTTCAGCTTCGCGATCGCCGCCTTCGCCTTCGGCACCCCGGTGGCGGCGCTGACCTTGAACTGATCGGTGAGCGAGAGGATGTAGATCGCCAGCGCCTTCGCGTGCTCGGGGTCGGCGGCGAGCACGTCGAGGCAGATGCTCTCGGCGAAGAACGGCTCGTTGAGCATCCGGTAGCGCTCGGCCTTCTCCAGCGCCCTGGGGATCGCGTCCTTGGAGATCGGCTTGAGCGGAGGGCTCATCACAGGGTCCTAGCTAGCAATCCCCGGCCCGCCTGTCACCGCGCGCCGGGTCGGAAGACAGCGCGGCGTCAACCGCCGGTGATCGCCCGCCAGATCCGCTTCACCGGATCGTAGTAGCGATCGACGACCCGCTCCTTGAGCGGGATGATCGCGTTGTCGGTGATCGTGATCCCCTCGGGGCACACCGTGGTGCAGCACTTGGTGATGTTGCAGTAGCCGATGCCGCCCTCGTGCTTCAGCTGGGGCAGGCGATCCTCGACGTCGAGCGGGTGCATCTCCAGCGCGGCGGAGTAGACGAGGGTGCGCGGCCCGACGAACTCCTCGTGCTTGGCGTGGTCACGCAGCACGTGGCAGACGTTCTGGCAGAGGAAGCACTCGATGCACTTGCGGAACTCCTGCACCCGATCGACGTCCTGCTGGTCCATGCGCCAGGTGCCGTCGGCGGCGTCGGGCGCGCGGGGCTTGAACTTCTTGATCTTCAGCTTCGCCCTGTAGTTCGAGGAGACGTCGGTGACCAGGTCCTTGAGCACCGGGAAGGCCTGAATCGGCTCGACGGTGATCGTCTCGCCGGGAGGCAGCTCGCTCAGGCGGGTCATGCACATCAGCCGCGGGCGGCCGTTGATCTCCGCCGAGCACGAGCCACACTTGCCGGCCTTGCAGTTCCAACGCACCGCGAGATCGTTCGCCTGGGTCGCCTGCACCTGGTGGACGACGTCGAGCACCACCATCCCCTCTTCGGCGTCGGCGGTGTACTCCTTGAACTCGCCTCCGGCGGAGGTGCCGCGCCAGATCTTCAGGTTGACCTTGGCGCCCATTACTTGCTCTCCGCGGTGATGATCTCTTGCAGGTCGGGCCGCATCGGCACCACCGGCTCGCGCCGCAGCACCATCTGTCCGTCGGCGCCCTTCTTCAGCACGATGTTGAACTTCGCGTATTCCGGGCTCTTCTCGGGGAAGTCGTCGCGGAAGTGGCCGCCGCGGCTCTCCTTGCGCTCGATCGCCGCCAGCGTGATCGCCTCGGAGATGGTGAGCAGGCTCTCGAGGTCGAGCGCGGTGTGCCAGCCGGGGTTCCACTCGCGGTGGCTGCTGACGCCGACCATCCCCGCGCGGGCCTTCAGCTTCTGGATCCCTTCCAGCGCCTGCTTCATCTCGCTCTCGACGCGGACGATGCCGACCAGGTCCTGCATCATCTCTTGCAGCTCGTACTGCACCGCGTAGGGGCTCGACTTCGCGTCGCGCTCGAACGGGGCGACGGTGGCCTTGCTCAGCGCGTCGAGCTCAGCGTCGTTGATCGCCCCCGCTTTGTTCTCCTTCGCGAACTTCGCCGCGTACTCGCCGGCGCGCCGCCCGAAGACCAGCAGGTCGGAGAGCGAGTTGCCGCCGAGCCGGTTGGCCCCGTGCAGCCCCGCGCCGACCTCGCCCGCCGCGAACAACCCGGGGACGGTGGTCGCCATCTGGCTGTCCGAGTCCACCCGGACGCCGCCCATCGTGTAGTGGGTGGTCGGCCCGACCTCCATCGGCTCGGTGGTGATGTCGAGGTCCGCCAGCTGCTTGAACTGGTGGTACATGCTCGGCAGCTTCTTCTTGATGTGCTCAGGCGCGTTGGGGATCTTTTCCTTGATCCACGCGATGTCGAGGAAGACGCCGCCGTGCGGACTGCCGCGGCCGGCCTTCACCTCTCGGCGGATGCAGCGGGCGACGTGATCGCGGGTGAGCAGCTCCGGGGGCCGCCGGGCGTTCTTGTCGCCGGTGACGTAGCGCCAGCCCTCTTCCGGATCATTCGCGGTCTGCGGTTTGTAGTTGTCGGGGATGTCCTCGAACATGAACCGCTTGCCCTGGCTGTTGCGGAGCACCCCGCCCTCGCCGCGCACGCCCTCGGTGACGAGGATCCCGCGCACGCTCGGCGGCCACATCATCCCTGTCGGGTGGAACTGGACGAACTCGG
>JAYVRT010001022.1:0-10973 GCA_043776025.1 Archangiaceae bacterium
CTCGCCGCCCACCCGCCGGACCAGGTGCAGATCATCTTCGGCAACCACGACCTGGTACGGGTGGGAGAGCTCGCCGGCTTCAGCGACGAGACGTTCCTCGCCGCCCGCCAGCTCGCCGACGCCGCCTACCGGCTGGGCGAGCCTGACGGCAAGCTCGAGGCTGAGCTGCTCGCCCGGTACCCGGTGCTCCCCCGCGCCGAGGTGATCGCCCGGGACTTCGCCTGCTTCGAGGTGGCCCAGCGCGCGCTGGTCACCCGGCTCCTGAAGGAAAAGCGTGCCCGGCTGGCGGTTGCTCCGGCGGCCGACCTGTTGCTGGTGCACGCCGGGCTCACCACCGAGGAGCTCGCCTTCCTGGGGGCGGCCGATCGCGATGCCTTCACCTGCGCGGCCGCGCTCAACCGCTTCCTCGACACCCGGGTCGAACGCTGGACCGGCGAGGGCCCCCTGGACCTGAGCCCACTGCACGAGCCCGGCTCGGCGAAAGAGGGCGAGGCGCGGGGGATCCTCTTTCATCGCCCCGCCAACCCTGCGGTCAAGCCGGTGCTCCGGGCCGAGCGGCGCTTCGACCCGCGCACCCTCCCCCGGGCCATCTGCCAGGCGATCGGGCACATCAGCGACAAGAAGTGCCGCGAGCTGCTCGGAGACTGGGTCGAGCCGGGCCCGGTCACCTACGGCCGCCTGCGCGGCCTCAAGCTCGGGGCCGAAGCGGTGCGCTACCGCCTGGGCTGCGACGAGCGCGACGCGTTGATCTTCCTCGACGGAGGGATGAACCACGTCGCGCCCGAGGCCTACGAGCTGTTCGATCTGAGGCTGCGTCAGCCGATGGGTCGGGCGTAGGATCGCAGGCACCCACGATGGCGGCCAACCAAGGAGACGGGAAGCCCAAGGCGCCGGCGCCGCGTCCCGCCGCGCCGCTGGTGAAGGGTGCCCCCGCGAGGAAGCCGGTCGCGGGGGCGAAGCCGCCGCCGCCAGTGCCACACGGGCCGTCGGACTTCGAGGACACCGTTCCTGGGGCGCGACGGATGCAGAGCCTGGCCGACCTGCGGCGCATCACCGGCGCCTCGACGCCCGCGGTCCCCGAGCGGAAGCTCGAGACCCCGTTCACCTCTGCCCAGCCCGGGCTGATCCGCCCGCCGTCGGTGTACCAGAAGCAGCTGCAGTCTTCGGGCTTCGACGAGGACGAGCGGACCAACACCGACGCAGTGATGGGCAATGTTGCCGCGCTCGAGCTCGACGCCGACGAAGAAGAGGTCACCAACGTCAGCCCGATCTTCGACGGGCTGAGCGCGCCCGAGGAGTTGACCTCCACTGACACCTGGAAAGCGACGGTGCCTCGGGTGACGAGCAGGGCGGGACGGCGCTCGTCGGCCCTCTACTACAAGGTGATCGACCAGTTCGCCGTCGGCAACAACCCGCGCTACGAGCCCGATGCCAGCGGCAAGTCGCGGATGCACGTGTTCGTCTGGGACGTGACGCGGGCGATGAACTGCGAGGTGCCGCACTTCCTCTCCGGGCGCGAGCTGAGCATCGGCCAGACGGTCGACTGGCTGCGCTTCGAGGGCCACAACCGCGGCTGGCGGCGCGGCAATGCCCAGAGCGCCGCGGAGGCCGCGGAGCGCGGAGAGGTCGCGCTCGCGGTTCCCAAGGACGGGAAGGTGAAGCTGATCGCCGTCGCGCGGCCGGGGGGCCTCGACTCCGATGGCTTCCCCCGGGTGGCCGCGGCGATCGCCGAGTTCGGGAACGATCTGAGCGCCGTGGAGGCGCTGCAGACCGCCCAGATCGACTACTTCACGCACGAGTGACTACTTGCGGCGGATTCCGCCGAGCAGGTCGGCGACGCCCTGGTTGATCTCCGCCTGGCCCTTGCGCTGGTCGGCGACCGCGGCGCGATGCTCCGCGGCGGATTTCTTCGAGTCGGCGGCAGACTGCCGCAGCTCTCCGACGCCCTTGCCGAAGTCCGCGGCCCCGCGCTTGATCTCCTGCTGACTCAGGGCGTGGTCGGCGGCCGACTGATTGAGCAGCCCCTTCCCAGCGGCCGTGTCCGCGGCGGCCTGGGCGTGGTCGCGCGCGGCCTGGGCGTGATCCGCGATGCCCTGGCCGAGCTCACCGATGCCCTTGGTGAGATCCCTCACTCCGGCTGCCAGCTCGCCGGCCGCCTTCTGATGGAGGCCCTGCGCCTCGGCGCGATCCGCCCTCGCCGACGCCATGTCCGCCTTCGCGGCCTTGCTCTCGCCCAACGACTTCTGGTGGTCGGCGCTCGCCGCCGCCATCTGTTCCCCGCCCTTGGCGAAGTCGGCCATCGCGCCCTCGAGATCGCCGGAGAACAGCTTGGCGATGCCGGAGAAGATCGATACCACCGCGTCCTGGGCCTCCTTCTGCGCCTTCATCTCGTCGGCTGCTGCCGAGGCCTCCTCGCCACGCGCCTTGGCTTCGGTACCGAGCGCCTTCTTCTCCACGTCGAGCGCCTTCTTCTCGTCGGCCAGACCCGCCTTGATCTCACCGACGCCCTTGCCGATGTCCGCCTTGCCCTGCGCCATCTCGCGGGCCGCGGTGGCGTCTTCGCGGTTCGCCGCCGCCTCCTCGCGTGCGCCCTGGGCGAGCTTGGCCCTGCCGGCCATGCCCTCCAGCTTCGACTTCACCTCGTCGGCGCGGCCCTGCTTGATCTCCCCGAGGCCCTTGGCGATGTCCGAGCGGCCCTGCGCGCCTTCGCGGGCGGCCTTCGCCCCGTCACGCTTGCTCGCAGCCTCCTCCCGGCGGCCCTTGGCCTCGTCGGCGAGGCCCTGCTTGATCTCGCCGATGCCCCTGGCGACGTTGTTCGGGGGCGGCGCCGAAGCGCGCATCATGTCGCGTGCCATCCGCTTGTAGTCGGCGTCGGCGATGCCGGTCTGGCCTTTGGCCTGGGCGGACTTCGCGGCGGCCTCGTAGACCCCGTAGGCCTTCTTCGCCTCCGGAGAGAGCAGCTGGCCGTTCTCTTTGACGAACTTTGAGATGTCGGCGAACTCCTTGCCGGCGGCCTGGTTGTCGAGATCCTTGGTGCCCTTGAGGATCGCGTCGGTCATCTCCTTGCCGGAGATCGAGCCGGGCTTGGTGTTGCCCTTGGCCAGGTCGTTGAGGGCGGAAGCGGCGCCGGCGTCCTGGTAGTTGGGCTTGGCGGCGGCCTGCATGTCCGTCGTCATTTTCTTGAACGCGCGGAAGTCGATGCCGGTCGAGCCGTTTGCCTGGGCGAGCTTGGCCTGCTTGGCGTAGACGTCGAACACCTTCTTCGCCTCGGGCGACATCTTCTTCCCGTTGGCGTCGACGAACTTCTTGATCGTCGCGTACTCGCTGCCGGCGGCCTGGTTGTCGAGGTCCTTGGTGCCTGAGATGATCGCGTCGGCCATGTCCTTGCCCGAGATCGACCCTGGCCCGGTGTTTTCCTTGCCGAGCTTCGCCATCGCGGCGGCGGCGGACGCGTCGGGCCGCTGCGGCGCGACGAGCTTCTCTTTGGAATGAACCTGGGTCGCGACCTTCGACTGCACCTTCGCTGTCGTCATGTGTGTCCCCCCTTTGTGGGTGTTGCGAGCTCTTGTGAGTGTTTGGAACTGATTCCGGCCGCCGGATATAGCGCAGCGGGAGAAGATTCTCGCGAGGACGAGGCTTTTTGGTGCTTCAGCCGGGCTCGAATCGGGCGACCAGCGGGACGTGGTCCGACAAGCCGTGGAACTCGCTGGAGGCGTCGCCGAAGGGGTGGGACCCCTCGACATCAAGCCAGTCGACCCGGTGCCCGAAGAGGTGGTCGAGGTGCATCCGCAATTGGAGAAACCCCGCGGTGGAGAAGCCTTTGGGGTCCTCGGCGTCGATTTGCTTTAGCGCTTCTTGCGCACCCTGTAAGCCTCCCTGCTGGGTCAGGTGCCGGTAGACCGGCGAGCCGGGGGCGGAGTTGAAGTCGCCGCCGATGAGATACGGCTCGTTCTTGCTGCGGGTCGCGAGGTACTCGGAGAGGACCTTCGCCTCGGCCAGCTGGTTCTGGCCGTGGCCCATGCGCACCTTCTGCTTCCAGAAGTCACTGGTGAATGGCGAAGGCAGGCTCAGGTGGGTGTTGAAGAGGTGGAACTTCTTCCCTTTGGAATCCTCGAGGTGGAGGTGGGCGACGATGCGGGTCTGCTTCGCCCGGCGGATGGTGCCTTCTCCGTAGTGGGTGACGCTCTGGGGCGCCTGGCGGTTGTCGTCGATCACCCCGAGGCGATCGGTGTTGACCAGCATCGCCAGGCCCGTGGTGTAGAACTTCACCCCCCCCAGCCGGTAGGTGTGGGCCGGAAAGTACCAGGCCTGGTACGGGGTCTTCTGCCCTTGCTCTCGCAACCCGGCGCGCAGGTGCCGCATGAACGCTTCGAGCTGCGTCTCGGCCTGGCCTCCGCCCCGGTGGGCGATTCCGCTGCGGATCGAACGGGCTTCGACCTCCTGGAGGCAGATCAGCTCGGGCAGCTCGACCATCGACGAGAGCGCGCTGGCGATTCGGGATTTTCCCTTTGCGGTGCTCGCCAGACCCTTGAGCCCGTGGGCGAAGTAGCGAACGTTGTAGGTGACGATTCGCATCAGAGCTTCCAGCGGCCCAGGCGCCGTGCTTCGTCCGCCAGCCCTTCGACCCGGCTGGGCCCGTCGGCCAGCCACCGCTCGGGGGACTGCAGCATCAGCGCCTCCAGAGCGCAATCTTCGGCGATCCGTGCCCGGTCGTCATCGGCGAGGCCAGCGCGGGGCAGACGGCGCAGCCATTGCTCGACGGCGCTCGGCTCGGCGCGCAGGCCGATTGCCCGGGCCCAGCCGGCGAGCAACGCGCGGCGGGTGCCAGCGTCGGCGAGCGCCTCGGCGTCGCGGAGGCGTTCGCTGCGCGCGAGAGCTCCGGGGACCGCGTCTACCAACCGGCGGCGGCGGACGAACGACGAGGCGGCGCAGCTGTGTGCGGCAGCGGACGGCGCGCCCGACCGGACCCACGCCGCGGCGGTGGCGAGGCATTCCCGGGCGTCGGCGGCCTTGAGATCCGGCCCGCTGGATTTAAGCCACTGGCGCAGTCGCTGCCGGACCTGGGGACTGAGGCGGGCGCTGTCGAACACCTGGGGCCAGTGGCGGTGCTGGTAGTGGATCGCGCGGGCCGCGGCGCAGACGCGCTTGCGCTCAGCCGCGCTGAGAACCCGCGCGCGGAAGGCCTGCTGGGCGGCGTGCTCGGCGTTCACCAGCGGAAGGGTGATCGGCTGGAACCGATGCTCGGGGCCGGCGTGGAGCAAAGCGACGTCGGCGTCGTCGACGCGTTGGCGATCGCGGTAGCTGCGGAAGATCGCGCCGACGCCGATCATCCCCTCCGCCCGCAGCTCGGCGGCTCGCAGCGCACCCATGCTCGAGGCGCCGAACACCGCCACCCCCGAGGCGAGCGCGGCGCGCAGTTCGTGGTGCCACACCGACGGAGTCGACTCGAAGACCCCGTCGATCAGCACCAGCGCGCGGGGGTGATCGACGAGCGCTCGCCAAACGTCACCTTGCCGAGCCGGCGGGCGCACCTCGCAGCCGAACTTCCGCACCTCGGCCGTGGCGAGCGTCGGGCCGACGAAGGCGATGAAGCCGCGCGTCACTGGAGCAGCTCAGAGACGCGGAAGCCCGGCACCAGCACCTTCACCACGCGAATCGGCAGCTTGCCGGCGCCGAGTTCGACCCACGCCACGGGCCGCCGGAACCTTCGGGCGAGCGCGGCGGCGCCGGTCGGGCCGCGGACCACCTTCCGCCGTGAAGGCCGGGCGCGCTGGATCGTGGCCCACAGCGCGGCGACGTCGAAGCTCCGGGGCACAGCGACGTCCTCACGGGCGGCGTGGATCTCGGTCTGGCGAGACTGGGCGGCCTCGAGAATCGCCGCCTCAATCGCGTCCTCGAGCGTCGGGCGCGAGGCGTAGCCAGCAGTGAGCGGAATCGGCCCGTGCTCGAGATCGCGCAGCAGCGCCCCAGCGACAGGAGCCAGGCCGGAGTCAGGGGTGAGATCGAAGAGCGCGAGCGCGAAGCCTTCGCGCTCGAAGGCAGGGTGAGAAGCGCCGACCCGCCTGCCGTTGAGGTCCTGGCCGGACCAGCCGCGGGGAAGCACTTGCGCAAGCGACTCGCGTTCCCAGGCTTCGCAGAGGGCGTGGAACAGCGCCGGCTCCAGGTCGGGGTGTGCCCCCATGCCGTTCGAGGTCCACGAGGCGACGATGGGTCCCAGGCCGATGGGAGGGCAGGCGACCGCCGAGGCTGGGACCCAGACCTCGCCGGTGGCGTCGAGGCGGCGGGCCCGGACCCAGCGGGAACGGATGCCCGGCGAATCGGCGCCGCCGAGCCACTGCGGGGGGATCGCCGAGTCGAGTTGGTCGATGCGGGCTTCGACCGGCGAGGGGAGCGGCTGTTCCGCGGCCCAGAGTTCTGCCGCCTCGTGAAGCGCGCCCCGCTCCGCGCTGGCCCAATCGCGGCCTTTGCCGTTGCTGACCTGAAGAATGTGGCCGCCGGGGCGAATCGCCGAGGCGACCTCGACGCCCGTGCGGTCGAGTCCCGTCAGCCGGGCGACCCGGGTGACGCCGATCGCCGCGGCGAGTGCTGTTGTTCCGCCTCGGCCCATTCGCACAGCATCGTGCCGTTCGAGCGAGGGCGCCGCAATCACCGTCGTCATCCGAAAAAGCGAAGCTGAAGGGCGCATGTCCAGGGCTCAAGGCGCGCCAAATCGCGGCCACCATCCACATGGACTCTTCGGAACCCGTTGGCGGGAGCGTTGACGTTTCTCCCAACCCACGCCACCGCCAGCGACATCCCCCGCCAAGTGGCTGCTCCTCAGTGACCGAGTAACCCGGTGACCCGGTGACCCGAGTGACCCGAGTGACCCCGGTGACCCGAGTGACCCGAGTGACCCGGCTGACCCGAGTGACCCGAGTGACCCGAGTGACCCCGGTGACCCGAGTGACCGAGTGACCGAGTGACCGAGTGACCGAGTGACCGAGTGGTGGAGTTGGAAGCCGCACTGAGGGGCGCGGCTGGAGAGAGACCGCATCGGGGCCCGGGCCCGAGTACTCTTGCCCACGCGCATTGGGGTTAGCGGAGCTCCCCGGGTCGGGTAGACAGGGGGGGTGAAGGCGCTCGCGATCATTCTCGCGGCCGGCGAGAGCCGGCGAATGGGCACGCCGAAGGCGTTGCTCGAGGCTTCGGCCGGGGTCAGCTTTCTTCGCCGGCTGGTCGAGACGTTTTCGGCCGCGGGTTTGGTGTCGCTCGTCGTCACCGGGGCCCACGCCGAGTCGATTCAACACGCGCACCCAGACGTCGCCACGGTATTCAATGAGGCTTGGCCCAGCGGCCAGCTCGGCTCGGTGCGCGTCGGGCTTCGTGCGGCGTTGCTGCAAGGCGCGGATCGGATTCTGGTGCAGCCTGTCGATGCCCCGCTGATCTCGGCGGCGACCGTTGCGGCGGTGCTGAGCGCGCTCGCGGAGTCGCCCGCGGCCGTCCCCAGCTGGGACGACCGGCCGGGTCACCCCCTTGGCCTTCAGCGAGGCGGCGCCACGGCGGTCCTCGGCTCCAGGGCGACGACGCTCGCGGACGCCATTGGCTTGATCGATGCCCGTCTGGTGCCGGTCGACGACCCTGCGGTGCTCGACAACCTCAACTCTCCTGAGGCCTACGCGCTCCGGTTTGGTCACTGGCCATGTGGCCTGCCCACCACGCGCTAAGAAAACCCGGCCCAGAACGCACCGTTGGCCGCTGGTCCGCGGGTTGCTCTGGAGAAGGGCATGACCCTCGAACTCGCCACCCCTGCGCTCACCCAACTTCCTGACGCGTGGCTGGTAGTGATCCCCGCCCGCTTCGGCCGACTCCAGCGCTACCGTTTCCAGGTCGAAGGCCACGCGCGGCGGTTCCTCAAGCTGTTCACCCGCGACGAGCGCAGGTCCGCGCGCGCCGGCTGGCCCTATAGCCTCTGAAATTTTCAGCGCCCCGGCGGGCGCTTCACAAGTGGCGAAGGCCGAGCCGCAGAAGGCAATGCGCCCACGAACCTGGTTCCATTAGCTCGGTTCTCATCCGGCGATAGAGGGCAGATGGCCCCGGCGTCGCCTGGCCCCGAGCCCGAGCAAGCCGAGGAGCGCAATAAAAGAGGCCGAGTCGCCGGCCGAGTCACAACCACAACCTGAGCCGCCACCACCGCCGCCTGTGCCGCCACCACCACCGCCTGTGCCTCCTGTGCCTCCCGTGCCTCCCGTGCCTCCCGTGCCGCCCGTTCCGCCCGTTCCGCCTGTGCCGCCCGTGCCGCCCGTGCCGCCTGTGCCACCGCCGCCCGTGCCGCCTGTGCCACCGCCGCCCGTGCCGCCTGTGCCACCGCCGCCCGCACCGGCTGTGCCACCGCCGCCCGCACCGGCTGCCCCGCCGCCCGCACCGCCACCAGCGCCTCCGCCAGCGCCTCCGCCAGCGCCTCCGCCCGTGCCGCCGCCTGCGCCGCCATCCACCCCGACCACGGTCACGGTGACCGTGGCAGCCCCCGTGTTGCCCAGAGAATCAGTGCAAGCAATCACGTCCGTCACTCCACCGATCATCCCCGCGGTGTACAGGCCACCCGAGGTGATGCTGCCGCCAGAATTGTTGCTGGTGAGCACGCAGACAAAGCCAGTTTCGCTGCCTCCGCTGGCTGTGAACTGACTCGCGGTATTGGGAGACACAAACGCGGTCGCAGGAGAGACCGAGACGCTGGCGGTGACCGTGACGGTCGCCGGCCGGTTGTTGCCCAATGAGTCGGCGCACGTCACGACATCTGCGACGCCGCCTGTTGCCCCGGCAATGTAGACACCGCCAGACGTCACCGTGCCGCCAGAGTTGTTGGTGAGCAGCAGGCAACCGAAGCCTGTCCCGCTGCCACCCGATGCCACGAAGGCCTGGACTCCCTTCGGAGGCAAGGTCGCCGCCGCGGGGCTGATGACAACTCCGCCGGTGACGCTGATGGTCGCGGTCCTGATGTTGGCCAGCGAGTCAGTGCAGGTGACGACGTCGGTGACACCGGCGGTCGCTCCGGCGCGGTAGAGGCCACTCGCGGTGACGCTGCCTCCCGAGTTGTTCGAGGTCAGCGCCCACGTGTAGCCGGCGCCACTGCCGCCGGAAGCAGCAAAGGCCTGGGAGCCCATCGGGGCCACCATGGCAGCGCCTGGGGTGATTGAGAGGCCAGCGGTGACCGCGATGGTTGCCGTCCGCGTGTTCCCCAGCGAATCGGTACAGACGAGGACATCGTTGACCCCCGCTGTTCCCCCCGCGATGTAGAGCCCTCCGGTTGAAACGCTGCCACCGGAGTTGTTGGTCATGAGCGCCCAGACAAAGCCGGTTCCGCTTCCGCCGGAGACAGTGAAGGCCTGCGAACCCATCGGAGCCACCGAGGCCGACGCGGGGGAGATGGAAAGGCCGGCGGTGACGGTGATGGTTGCAGTGCGGGAGTTGCCCAGGGAGTCGGTGCAGGCGAGGACATCAATCACGCCACCGATCGACCCCGCGACATACACGCCGCCAACCGTCACGCTGCCGCCAGAGTTATTGGTGAGCAACACACAGCCAAAGCCGATGCCACTGCCGCCCGATGCAATGAACGACCGCTGGCTCCTCGGAGCCGCCGCTGCGCTTGGAGGGGAAATCGAGACGCCCGCGGTCACGGTGAGAATGGCGGTCCCGGTGCTGCCACGGGAATCAGCGCAGGTGATCCCGTCAGTGACCCCGCCCGTAGAACCCGCGGTGTAGAGGCCTCCCGCGGTGATGCTCCCTCCCGAGTTGTTGGTGGTGAGCATCCAGAGGTACCCGCTGCCGCTGCCGCCTGACACGGTGAAAGCCCGCGAAGCACGAGGCGCCACCGAAGCCGCGAAGGGCGAAATCGCGATGGGGGCGACGGTGATGCTGACTGTCTGCAAGTTACCCAACGAGTCGGAGCAAGACAGCACGTCGGTGGCCGGCGTCGACCCCGCGGTGTAGAGGCCTGCCGCGGTGACGCTGCCGCCAGAATTGTTGGTGGACAGCGTGCAGACATAGCCGCTGCCACTGCCGCCCGTGGCGGTGAAGGCCTGAGAAGCGCCCGGGGCCAGCGAAGCCGCACCCGGCGCGATCGAGACCCCCGCGGTCACCGTGGTCGCGGCCGTCCGTGTGTTGCCCAGAGAGTCGGCGCACGTGAGGACGTCCGCCCCGATCGTCGTCCCCGCGGTGTAGAGGCCGCCCACGGTGATGCTGGCGCCGGAGTTGTTCGTGGTGAGCGTCCAGACGTAGCCGGTGCCGCTGCCGCCGGTGGCGGTGAAGAGCTGCGAGGCGCTGGGAGCCAGCGACAGGGTGGCGGGGGAAATCGAGACGCCCGCGGTGACGGTGATGTTCGCGGTCCGCACCGTGCCCATGGAGTCGGTGCACGAGAGGACGTCCGTTCCTCCGCTGATCGTCCCAGCGGTATAGATGCCCCCCGAGCTGACCGTGCCCCCAGAGCTGTTGGTGGACAGTGCCCACACATAGCCGGCGCCGCTCCCTCCTGCCGCGGTGAAGGTCTGTGAGCCCCTCGGGGCCACCGAGGCCGTCGCAGGGGAAACGGAGAGGCTGGCAGTGACGGTGATGTTCACCGTCCGGAAGTTGCCCAACGAGTCGGAGCAGGAGAGGACGTCCGTGACGCCACCGGTCGCCCCCGCGGTGTAGAAGCCACCGACGGTCACAGTGCCGCCGGAGTTGTTGGCGATGAGGACGCAGGCGAAACCGGCGCCGCTCCCGCCCGAGACAGCAAAGGACTGAATGCCTTTGGGGACCACCGTCGCCGTGGCAGGAAGGACAGCGACCCCGGCACTGACGACGATCGAGACCGTCTTCGCGGTGCCGAACGAGTCGGTGCAAGTGAGCACGTCCGTGACGCTCCCCGTCGGCCCAGCGGAGTAGACACCGCCGACGGTCACCGTGCCGCCGGAGTTATTGGTGGTGAGCGCCCAGACGTAGCCAAGGCCGCTGCC
>JAYVRT010001023.1:0-10966 GCA_043776025.1 Archangiaceae bacterium
AACTACCAGGAGACGATGAACCGCGCGCTCGACAAGCTGGTCGTCTCGGTGCTCGACACCCCGCAGATCCGCGACGCGCTCTGCGGCCAGTGCGCGGGAACGCCGGTCACCCCCTAGCTGACCGTTAGACCCTGCCAGCTGTCACCCCGGGGCGACTTGCCCTGAGTCGCGCGGGTGACGTCGCGAGGCAGGACGATCGGAGCCGCGGTGCTCCAGAGGTAAATGGATCGGCGGACTCGGCGCCCTGCGGCCGGACCGTGGCATCCCCACTGCAGTATGACCCTCCTGATGATCTCTCTCCCCTGGAAGCGCCTCGCCTGTGCGGTCACTGTCGCCGTCGGGTTACAGGGCTGCGGCGTCGCGGGCCCCGACGAGGACTTCGAGGCCGAGCCCGACGCCCTCTACTCCCACAGCCAGCAGGGGGTGATCAGCTGCTCCACCCGCACCGACACCGGCTACAAGAACGGCGCCCCGTTCACCATCACCGTCGTCACCGTCGACGGCAAGCCGGTGGAACTCGACACCGCCAACGCGTTCTCGGTGATGCAGACGGCGGCCGCCGCGGCGGGGGTCAACCTCACCGTCGTCAGCGGCTTTCGCACCCAGGCGGAACAGCAGTACCTCTACAACTGCTACGCCAACTGCAACTGCAACAGCTGCAACCTCGCGGCCCAGCCCGGCTACAGCAACCACCAGAGCGGGCACGCGCTCGATCTCAACACCAGCTCCGGCGGCGTCCTCACCTGGCTCAACGCCCACGGCGCCGCCTACGGCTTCAACCGCACCGTCCCTTCCGAGGTCTGGCACTGGGAGTGGTGGAGCGGCGGCCCCGGCGGCGGCGCGTGCGCGTCGACCCCCGACAACTGCTCGTTCGCCGAGGCGCAGGCCTGCGGCGGCTACGGCTGCGGCTGCGTCGATCACCACTGCAACGGCGGCTCCTGTGCCGGCAGCGGCTGCTCGGCGACGCACGCATCGGCCTGCGGCGGCTACGGCTGCAACTGCGCTGACGGCGCCTGCGGCGGCGGGTTCTGCCCCGGCACCGGCTGCACGGCGAAGGAGACGAAGGACTGCAGCTTCGTCGGCTGCGGCTGCGTCGACCACGCGTGCAGCGGCGGCGCCTGCGCTGGCAGCGGCAGCACCGCGCGAAACGCGATGGACTGCGGCGCCTACGGCTGCCACAGCGTCGACGGCAAGTGCAGCGGCGGCTACTGCCCCGGCACTGGCTGCACCCTCAAGCAGAGCAATGACTGCACTGCGATGGGCTGCGGCTGCGCTGACGAGAAGTGCAGCGGCGGCGTCTGCGCCGGCATCGGCTGCACCGCCCGGCAAGCGCTCGACTGCACCGCCAGCGGCCAGGGCTGCGCGCTGGGCAAGTGCGTCGCCGCTCCGCCCGACGGCGGCCTCACCCCCGCCGAGCAGCTCGCCCGGCCGGCAACGGTACTGCCGCCTCCGGTGGTGCCACTGACTGAAGCGCCCGGTCGCCCCGACCCCGAGCGGGATCCGAACCTCAACGGCGGCCGCGCGCCGGGTCCGGTGCAGGGGGGCTGCAGCACCGCCCCGGGGTCGCTCGGACTCTTCGGCCTGGGGTTGATGCTCGCAAGGCGCCGGCTCACTTCCAGCTGAGGGCGAGCTCGCAGCACTTCGCGCCCCGTGTCCGGCAAGCGCGCTCGTCCGCGGCGAGCACTCTCCCGCCTGACAGCTCGATCGACTTCGTCGCCCAGCCGAGCACCGACAGGCAGTGCGCCCGGTGGGGAGTGGCGAAGTCGTGGAGCGACAGCACAATTTGATCCGGCGCCGGGCTCCGCGGGTCGAGGCGGCCTGAGTCGTAGTGGGCGCTCCACAGCTTCGCCGCCTTCTCGAAGATGAACATCGGCGAGCCGAAGCGGTAGAAGATCTTGAACACGCGCGGCAGCGTCTTCTCCGCCGCCCACGCGCCCATCGTCACGCAGAGCGCCAGGTCACCCTTCCCGAACTGCTGATCCGCCGCGACGTTGAGCGCGATGAACAGCTCGATCGGCACCCAGGCATGCGGCAGCACCCGGCCGTCGATCATCTTCCGCTGCTCCGGCGAGAGCGCGCCGAGCACGGCAGACAGCCCGGCCTCGCCGTGATGCTCCTCGACCCAGGTGAGGCGGGTGTTGACCGCGATCCCCTTGCAGTGCGCCGCCGGGGTCAAGGGTTCACCGCGGCGGCCGTCGGCGCGACCTCGAGCGGCAGCCAAATCGAGAACGTCGCGCCCCGTCCCGGCTCGGAGCGCAGCAGCACCTCTCCCCGGTGGGCATCGACGACACGCTTGACCACCGCGAGCCCGAGCCCGCTGCCAGTCGCCTTGGTGGTGACGAACGGGCGGAACACCGACTCACTGAGCTCCGCGGGCACTCCCGGCCCGGAGTCGGCGACGTCGATTCGCACCCCCGGCTGGTGGCGCCGCTGATCGAGGCCGAGGCGGACCCGCACTTCGCCTCCCCGGGACATTGCCTGGTTGGCGTTGACCAGCAGGTTCAGCAGCGCCTGCCGCAACATCCGCTCGTCCACCGGAATCAACGGCACCCCAGGCCCGACCTCGACGGTGATCGTCAGCCCAGCCTGGGCCCGGGCACTGTCGGTGGCCTTCACCGCGCCGTCGATCACCTCTGCCAGCGACTCGGGCAACAGCTCCGGCTCGCGGGGCCGGGCGAACTCGAGCAGGTCGGAGACGATGCTGTCGATCCGCTCCGCCTCTTCGCCGATCATCTCGAACAAGCGGGCCACTTCTCCCGCCGGCTGTAGCTGGCGTTTGAGCGCCGCCATCGAGTTGTAGATGACCCCCAACGGATTGCGGACCTCATGGGCCACCACCGCCGAGAGCTCACCGAGGGCGGCGAGCCGTTCGCGCTTTACCGACTCCGCTTGCGCCTGACCCAACTGGTCGTAGCTCTTCTTCAGGTCCTCGAAGAGCCTCGCGTTGGCTACCGCGACCGCCACCTGGCCGGAGACGATCGTCGCCCGCTCGATCTCCGCCTCGGTCCATTGGCGCTCGGTGTCGCCGTCGCCGATCACCGCCGCGCCCATCGGCTCGCCGCGCAACAGAAAAGGGAGCGCGAGCAGGCTCCGCTGCTGGTAGCGGGCGTTGAGGCCCTGGTTCACCGCCGTGGAGCTCAGCGCCAGCTGCTCCGCCACCGGCTTGCGCGAGAGGATCGCCCGCGCGGCGAGCGAGGGGTCGTCAAGCCCCAGGCGCACGGCGCGGAAGTGCTCCCGGTGCTCGAGCGCCGACGTGGACACGCCCCGCAGCGTCTTCCCGTTGGGATCGAGCAGCCACACCCAGGAGTTGCTCGCGCCGATGATTCGCGCCAGGTGCACCGCAGCGGCGTCGAGGATCTCCACCAGGTTGAGCGAGCCGGTGATCACCCGGCCGACGTCGAGCAGCACCTTCAGCTCGTCCGACCGCCGGCGCTCGGCCTCGAGCAGCCGGGCGTGCTCCACCGCCGAGGCGAGGTGGGCGGCGCAGGCCTCGAGCAGCTCGAGCTCCCCGCGATCGAAGGGGCGATCGACCTGGCGCAGCACGTAGAAGCTGCCGATCGGCCGTTCGTCGATGAACATCGGCATCGCCACGCCGTGGCGAATCCCGTGGTTGAGGATCACCGGGCGCCCGGCTGCCGGCCAGGTCTCGGCGGTGGCGGTGACCGTCCTGCGACCCTGCACCGCCTGGCCGGAGAGCGTCTGGGCATCGATCGGCAGCCGTCGAATCTGCTTCAGGTCCCCGGCGGTGCCGTCGCCGCCGAATCTGCCGGCAAAGACCAGCACCCCGTCCTCGACGACGTGGAGGTGCGCCGTGTGGGCGTCGAGCGCCTCGACGACCTCCTTGAGCAGTTGGCCGATCAGAGGCTCGCGCGGCAGGCAGCTGGTGCCCACCCGCGCGAGGCGAACGAGGAGCGCGCGCTGGCGCTCGGCACCCAGCTGATTCTCTGTCCCCACCTGCGCCGACGCTAACCCACCTGGGCGCGGGCGCAGAAACTCGAGGACGGTTTCACCGCGCCACGCCCTCGTCGGCGAAGCCGTCGACGCAGAGCTGGCTGCGCGGTACGGCTTTGTGCCTCGCAACGACGGCTGCAGCTGTCGGCGGGGCCGACCCGCGTCGGTATCAACCCACCCAAAGGGTCAATGCGGACCTGGGGTGCGTGCAGTAAGCGCAGACCGATGCATTGGCACGCGGGGTGCTCTTCCTTTCCGGAGGCGCGATGAGCTTTCCCTTCATCATCTCGGTAACGGTGGCGTGCCTGGGCGTCGGCGTCGCGGCGCTGGCGTTCGGCTTCTCGACCGCCCCGGGGTGGAAAGACCAACGCTGGTTCGCGGTCGTGGTCCTCTCGGCGGCCCTCTACGAAGCGCTCGACTCGATCACCACCATCGACATCCCATCGGAGTGGCGTGTTCCCTTCGCGCAGTGGAGCCTGTTCTTCGCAGGCATCCACAGCGTCGCCTGGCTGGGGCTGACCGGCGCGACGCTGGGAATCAAGCACGCGCGCACGCAGCGCTGGCTGATCTGGGGCGCGCTGGGGTTGAGCGCCAGCACCCTCGTCCCGGGGCTGCTCTACACCGGAGAGATCGTCTATCGCCCACTCCGCTGGGCGCACATCGCGTATTACGACGCGATCCCGACCCCGGTGGGCGGAGTGCTGTTCGGCCTGTTTTGCGTGATGCTCAACGTCGCCCTGGTGCGGTTGTTCCGCGCCTGGCGCAATCGGCAGCCTCAAGCCGGTTGGTCGACGGTGTCGCTGGCGGCCATCTCGCTGGCCAGCATCAACGACGCGATCGCCGGAACCGGGGTCGTCAACCTGCCCTACCTGATGGGGCACGGCTTTCTGCTGTGCGTGGTGACGATGGGGGTGGCAGTGACCCAACGGTTCCTTGCCTCGGCCCGGGCCCTGGACCAGCTCAGCAGCGAGCTCGAAGGCCGGGTGCTCCAACGCACGCGCGAGCTCGACGATGCGCGGTTGGCGCTGATGCGGTCCGAGAAGCTGGGAGCGCTCGGCCAGTTGGCGGCCGGCGTGGCGCATGAGATCAACAACCCCGCCGGCGCGGTGGTAGCGAACCTCGACTACCTCCGAACCGAGCTGAAGAGTGGCGCGATGCCAGAGGAGGCGCAGGCCTGCCTCGACGAATCGCTCGCGTCGATGCGCCGCATCAGCTCGATCGTCCGCCAACTGCTCACGGCCGGGCGTGCAGCAGCCCACACCGAGACGAGCGCCGCGTCGGTGCGGTTGCTCGAGCCAATTGAAGTGGCGCGCGGGGTAGTCCTCGGCAGCCAGGGGACGCGGGTGCCGATCGACGTCCGCGTGCCCGAAGACTGTTGGGTCGTCGGGGAACCGGGTCTCGTCACCCAGGTGGTGACGAACCTCCTGGCCAACGCGGTGCAGGCGATTCCGCTGGGGCGCTGCGACGGGTGGGTCGAGGTGCGGGTCGCGGTCGACGGCCCCCGGGTGGAGCTGCGGGTGACCGACAACGGAGAAGGCATGTCCGACGAGACGCAGCGCCGGATCTTCGAGCCCTTCTTCACCACCAAGCGCCAGGGCGACGGCACCGGGCTGGGCCTCGCGGTGTCCCTCGGACTGCTGCGCACGATGGGTGCCACGGTCAGAGTCGAGAGCGCGCCCGGCCTCGGCACGACGATGCACATCTCGATGGTTTCCTCCGCCGAGAGCGCCCTGCTCCGTGGAGCCGCGGCGCTCGATCGAACGGCCACCTGAGCGACGCGAGAGCCAGACCGTCGGTCTTCGACAGCCTGCCTAAGGCAGCTTGACCCGCGCCACGCCCTCGCGGGCGAAACTGCCGAAGTACAGCCAACCGTCGCGCTCGATCACCGAAGCGATCGGCGAGTAGCTGTCGGGGGCGAGGTACTGCAGGCTCTCCACCGGCTTGCCCTGCTCGTCGATCGCGAGCGCGAACGCGTGCCGCGAGGGCTTGGGCTGCACCGCCGCCGGCAGCCGGGAGATCATCTTCCGGACGAAGGGAAAGGGCGCGAGGAGATCCACCAGCGCGTTGCGCGGGGAGCCGATCGCCACCCAGAAGACGCGCCGGCTCTTCGAGTAGCGGACGTTGTCGGGGAAGCCAGGCAGCGACTCGGTGAACAACTCCTTCTGGCCCTTGCGCTCGCCCTTCACCCAGATCTTCCACAGCCGGTAGGTGCCGGTCTCCGCCAGCACCAGCCACTCTTCCCCCGGCCCGAGCGCGACCCCGTTGGCGAAGGAGAAGCCATCGGCGATCCGGGTGAGCGCCTTCGTCGCCGGGTCATAGGAGAGCACCCGCCCGGTGGTCTGGTGTTCGAGCAGGTCCTCGGTGAAGCGCTCGATCGAGTTGCGGGCCGAGGCATCGGAGAAATAGATGACGCCCTCGGCGGAGATGTCGAGGTCGTCGGTGAACGCGAAGGGGACGCCGCCTTCGGAAGCGGCGAGCGTCTGAAGCTTTCCGTCGGCGGTCAGCGCGGTCAGGCCCTGGTGGGCGTCGCAGATGATCATCCGCCCGTCGGGGTGGTAGGCGACGCCCAGCGGCCGGCCGTGGGTGTTGGCGATCACCGTCGGGGTGTCGTCGCCCGGAGTGAGCAGGACGATCTGCCCGTCCTTCAGCCCCGCGACCAGCCGGCCCTGTGCGTCGAAGGTGATCGCCTCGGGCCCGACCAGCTGCATCGCCCACCACTCGACTCCTTTCAGGCGCTCGTTGAGGGCCAACGGTCCCTCGAGCGCGGCGACGGGCGCCGGCGACCAGGCCCTGGGTTCCAGGGCCGTCGGCCAGGCGAGCAGGTAACCGGCCACCAACAGGAAGAGGATCGCGAACGCCCGTTTCATCAAAGGACGGGCAGTCTGCTACTGCCTGGGTGCGATTGGGGTGGATTTCCTCCGCCGGCCAATGCTCGGCTTGGCCGCCATGGAGCTTCCCCCCATCGTCCAGACCGGAGATCCGGTTTTGCGCAGCCGCGCGCTCGAAGTCCCGCCCGAGCGCATCGGCACGCCGCAGTTTCAGGAACTGATCGCGGTGATGATCTCGGTGATGCGCGCCGCGCCCGGGGTCGGCCTCGCCGCGCCGCAGATCGGCATCCCCTGGCGGGTGATCGTCCTCGAGGATCGCGACGAGCTGCTCGACCACGTCTCGGACGAAGAGCTCAAGGCCCGCGGACGCACCGCCTTCTCGACGCGCGTCTTCGTCAACCCGGTGCTGCAGCTGCTGGGCGAGAAGACCGAGCTGTTCCGCGAGGGCTGTCTTTCCGTCGCCGGCTTCAGCGCCCAGGTGGAACGTTGGTTCGAGGTCGAGGTCACCGGCCTCGACGGGCACGGCGTCCCCCAGACCTGGCGGGTCAACGGCTGGCCGGCACGGATCCTCCAACACGAGGTTGACCACCTCAACGGGACGCTCTACCTCGACCGGATGAAGAGCCGCACCTTCGCCAGCGGCCCGCGAGAGGACGACGGCCCGGCGCTGAGCGCGCTCAAGGCCTCGCTGGGGATCGAGTGAATCGAGCGCGTTGGGAGCTCACGGATGTCAACCAGAGCTCCGGGTCGTGCCTCCGCCGGTAGCCATCAACGGCGCCGTCTTCTTCGTGCAACTCATCGGCAGCGCGCTGCGGCTGACACCGCTCAGGGTGGCGCTGCGCAGTCGGCCTTCAACGCCTGCTCGATTCGCAGCGCGAGCTCCTGCAGCGAGGCGAGCTCGGGGTGAGCCAGCAGTGGGGGCGCGAGGACCCTCTGCGCCGCCTGCGCGGCCGAGCACCCGCCCCCTTTCGCGCCGGCTGCGCGCTCTGTCTGGCCGACGACGAGCAGGACCTCCGCCTGCGCGGCGGCCACCCGGCGGCTCGGCGCCAGGGCCCCGAGCGCGGCCGTGGCGGCGTCGAGCGACCGGGTGGCTTCAGCGGGGTTGCCAGTCTTCGCCTCGAGCAGGCCAATCGAAGTCAGGGTCCTGGCGAGCAGCAGCGCTGCTTCGTTGTCGCGCGGATCGCGCTCGGCGAGGCCCTTGCGAAAAGAGCGCGCGCGGTCGAACGCAGCGCGCGCCGCAGGAAAGTCTCCTGCTTCCAGCCAGAGCTCTCCCAGGCTCTGGTGGAAGTTCCCGAAGCCGGAGAGCACCGAGTAGTGGTCGGGCCGATCGACCGCGAGCGCGGTGTTGAGCGAAAGGGCGCGCTCGATCCCCGCGCGCGCCGCCTTTGGGTCTGCGAGCTTGCGCTGGACCTCGGCGACGTTCGACTCGCTGCAGATCAGCCCCCAGCGATGCTTCGCGCTCTTCGGGTCGAGCGCGACCAGGGCCGTGTATTCGGACAGCACGTGCTGGTAGGCCGCCAGCGCCCCGCGCAGATCGCCGGCTTCAGTGAGGATGTCGGCGAGGTAGTTCTCGGTGTTGGCCGCGGCGCGGCGCAGCTCGGGGTCCGAGGGGTTTCCAGCGAGCACCGACCGGCGAATCTCGAGCGCCTCCTGCGTGGTCAACAGGGCGAGCTTCACCTCTCCCTGTTCGAGCAGGCTGACCCCCAACGAGCCGCGCAGCCCTGCCAGCGCGGCTCGATCTTCCGCAGGTGCGCTGGGCGCCTTGCCGAGCTTCTCGCGCAGGGCGAGCGCCCGCGCGTAGTTCTTCGCCGCCCCTTCGACGTCGCCGAGATTCGCCGCCGAGCTGTAGTTCATCGCCTCGGCGACCTTCTGGTATCCGGCGGCCAGCTCGCGATCCAGCTGCGGGTCGTCGTGATCTTCCTTCGCCAGGTCGTCGAGGTACTCGACCGCCTTCCGAGTGATCTTCGCGCGCGCCTCGGTCGCACCGGGGAGGTAGAGGATCGCGTCGTGAATCTCGAAGATCAGCGAATTCGCCAGCGCCCGGACGTCAGCGAACCGCTTCTCGGCCCGGGCGCGCTCGACGGACGCGACGTGGGCCTGCCACGACGTCGCGCTGATCCCGACCAGCAGCGAGATCATCAGCAGCGCGAGCAGCGCCGAGGGCCCGCGGTTGCGCAGCACCAGCTTCTTCGCGCGGTAGAAGAACGACGCTTCGTAGGCCTCCACCGGCTGACCGGTGGTGAACCGCCGCACGTCTTCGGCGAAGAGATCCACCGAGCCGTACCGCCGTGAAGGGTCCTTCTCGAGCGCCTTGAGCACGACCGAGTCGAGGTCGGCTCCGAAGCGCAAGCCGGCGGTGACCGTCGACGGCCGCTTCGGCTCGTCCTCGAGCACCGACTTGACGATCGTCTCCGCGGATCTCGCTTCTGCTCCGAACGGCCGGACTTCGCTGACGAGCTCGTAGAGGACCACCCCGAGCGAAAAGACATCGGACGCCGTCGTCACCGGCTCACCCCGAATCTGCTCCGGGCTGGCGTAGGCGGGCGTCAGACCCGCCGGCGCCGCGCGGGTCAGCGACGAGGCCTCGGCGGTGCCGCTGGCGTCGAGCATTCGGGCGACACCGAAGTCGAGCAGCATCGGCACCCCCGCTCGGGTCACCAGCACGTTCGGCGGCTTGAGGTCGCGGTGAACGATCAAGCGCTGGTGTGCGTACGAGACCGCCGCGCACACTTGAAGGAACACGCGCAGCCGCTGGGCGAGCGAAGGCTTCTCCTCCCGGCAGTAGACGTCGAGCGGGACCCCGTCGATGAACTCCATCGCCAGGTAGGGGGTGCCGTCGGGCGCGGTGCCTCCGTCGAGCAGCCGCCCGATGTTGGGGTGGGCGAGCCCGGCGAGGATCTGGCGCTCGCCGAGGAACCGCTTCGCCACCACCGGCTCGAGCCCTCCCCGCACGAACTTCAGGGCCGCGCGCTGGCGGAAGCTTCCATCAGCGCGCGAGGCCTCCCAGACGGCGCCCATGCCTCCCTGCCCGATCAGCCGCTCGAGCAGCCAGGGCCCGACGCGAGCCCCGCTCTGACGGGAGTCCAGGGCCGCGGCCGCATTCGTCTCGAGGAACTTCCCCGCCCCCGCGTCGCTGCGCAGCATCGTCTCGACCTCGGCGCGCAGCTCGGCGTCGTTCCCGCAGTGGGCGTCGAGGAAGGCGCCGCGCTCGCCAGCCGGCAGCTCGGCAGCGTCGCCGAAGAGGTGGGTGACCTTTGCCCACCGCTCGGGCGTCACGTGCGTGCCAGCGCCTTGAAGAGGAAGGCGCGCGCGGCCTGCCAGGATCGCTTCACCGTCGCCACCGACACGCCCAGCACCTCGGCGGCTTCTTCGTTGGTGAGCCCGGCGAAGTACTTCAGCTCGACGATCCGCCCCTGCGCGGAATCGAGCCGGCTGAGCTGTTGCAGCGCATCGTCGAGCGCGACGAGATCGACGTTGAGCGGGTCCACCGAGGGCTCGCTGAGCAGCAGCGGCGCGTCGCGCTTGCTGGCGCTGCGCTTGCGGGCGTGGTCAACGAGCACCCGCCGCATCAGCTGGGCGGCGATCGCGAAGAAGTGGCTGCGGTCTTTCCAGCCGACCTGCTGCTCGAGCAGCTTGAGCCACGCCTCGTTGAGCACCGCGGTCGGCTGAAGGGTGTGGCCCGAGCGCTCGGCAGAGAACTGGCGGCGGGCGATTCGCTGCAGGTCGTCGATCACCAGAGGGAAGAGCTTCTCGCCGGCCTCGGCGTCTCCCGCTCGCCACTGCTCGAGCAGAATGGTGACTTCACCCGGGGTGCCCACCGCGCGATCCTGCCACGACGCCATCGAAACGACAGGACAACCCGCGGCGCCCGGCAAAGCCCACAAACGGCTGAAATGACTGGCCGCAGTGAGCCTGTTTCGCCGCCGCCTGCGCGTACTTCAGCAAGAGGTGGCGATGAAGCCAACCCATCCACAAGGAGCAGCCCGATGTCCCTCTTCAGCTCAGTGACGAACGCGGTGAAAAGCACGGTGCAGAAGGCCCAGAGCTCCCTTGCCGAGGTCGCGGCAAAGCCCGCGCCGGCCCCGTCCGCCCCCAGGCTGTCCCGCGACACCTTCGAACAGCTGCCCCGGCCGCGCGCGCTCCCGGTCGATGCCGCGGTCCGGGCCGATCTCGCTCACGGCGTTCGC
>JAYVRT010001024.1:0-3201 GCA_043776025.1 Archangiaceae bacterium
CCTCGCAGCTGACTGCGAAAGTGGCCACCAAGCTCCTCGACGCGGCGGCGAAGAAGCCGCAGGTCGCCGACCGGCTGGCCACCGTGGCGGCGGGAGTGAAGAGCCTTCCGGCCGAATCCCAGAAGGCAGTGTTGACCCGTCTCGCCGCAAGCCCCGACTCGCCGTCGGCGAAGGTTCTCGAGCACGTCCTTTCCTCCACGACCTTCAAGAGCCTGGGGGCCGCTGACAAGGCGAGCCTGGTGAAGGTGATGTCGGTCGCGGGCGAGAAGGCGCTGGTCGGCCTGGG
Organism: Archangiaceae bacterium; assembly: GCA_043776025.1. Lineage (GTDB taxonomy): Bacteria > Myxococcota > Myxococcia > Myxococcales > Myxococcaceae > JAYVRT01. The sequence goes on from JAYVRT010001024.1 coordinate 287, forward strand.
GGCGTTGATCGAAGGCACGCCTGAGTCCGTCGGCTTCAAAGACAGCACCGGCAAGTCGATGCTCTCGAACCTCGCCGACCTCGCGACCCAGCCGCTCAACACCCGGCTCTACGGGCTCACCAGCGGGCCGCAGCTGCTCGACCAGGCGCTGCTCCAGGTGGCCAACCCCGATCGCGTCGCCCAGGGCGGTGCGCCGACGTGCACCGTGACCTCGATGCAGTTCGAGCTCGTGCGTGACGAGCCCGGCGAATACACCCGCCTGCTCGCGGGCCTCTCTGGCCCGAAGGGACGCGCGACGATGATCGGCGGCGGCGAGCTCTCGCTGCTGCCTGACGCGGTGAATCTTGTCGACAAGCGTGAGGCGTCGCAGGCGATCTTCCAGGATGCGGCGATGGACTTCGGCAACGGAGCGAGCGTCTACGACGCGAAGCGGGCGATCACGCTCGACTCGTCTGGGAACTACCCCGGCCTGATGCCCCGCCAGCAGACGACGATGCTCCGCCAGCTGTTTGGGGTGAAGTACGAGACGAAGACGCTCGCAACGCCGGCTTCGCGGGCGAGCGAGCTTCAACAGCTGCGCGACTACGTGTCGGTGGGCAAGAATCGCCCGGTGCTGCTGGAGATCGACCAGGGCAACTTCAACCACGTCGTCACGTTCGAGATGGAGAAGAACGACCGGGTCTATTTCCGCGATCCGTATGGCCAGCTCCGCTCGATGCCCGATGCGGCGTTCATCGATCACGTCGTCGCGGTGCATCAGCCGCAGACAATGCCCTCGTAAGCGACGCCCGACTCAGCCAAGAATCGGGAGATGAACCGGCCTTCGCTGTTCCTTGCGGGCGCGCTCCTCGGCGCCTCGCTCTTCTCCTGCAAAGGCTGCGCAAAGAAGTCCGCCGCGGATGAAGGCCTCGCCGCGCCCACGGCCCAATGGCTCGAGGGCCAGGCGATGCCCGAGGCAGGCCCGGCGAAGGAAGGCGGCCGGCTGGTGGTCCGGGCGATGTTCGAGCCCGCGGGGCTCAACTACCTCGACGAGGCGTTTCGCGACGGCTGGACCTCGCGGATGATGCGGAACACCGTCTTCGAGTCGCTGATCGAGATCGACCCCGACGACTACTCGCTCAAGCCGCTGCTGGCGGAGAGCTTCGAGCAGAGCGCGGATCACCTCACCCAGACCTTTCACCTCCGGCACGGAGTGAAGTTCCATGACGGCTCGGACTTCACCGCGAAGGACGTGATCGCCGTCTTCGAGACGATGATGGACGGCAAGCACCCGACCGAGGGACTGCGCGCCGACTTCGCTGGGCTGGGCGGGTGGAGAGCGATCGACGACTTCACCGTCGAGCTGACGTGGAAGCAGTCCGAGCCGCTGTCGCTGCGGCAGGTGGCGAAGCTGCCGATCTACCCGGCGAAGTCGCTGGAGGGGGATTGGGCGTCGATTACCCTGCCCCGCGCACCGATCGGCACGGGCCCGTTCCACTTCGTCGGTTGGAAGCCAGGTGAGCAGCTGACCCTCGAGCGGTTCACCGGCTGGTGGCGCGGCCGCCCCCACCTCGACTCGGTGACCTTCCGGTTCGTCAAGGACCACACCCTGGCCACGGCGCTCTTCGAGCGGGGTGAGTTCGATCTGATGACCAACATTCAGCCCACGGTCTGGCGGGCGATCGAAGCGAAGGATCCGAAGAACGCCTGGGCGTGGAACGGGTACCGCCGGCTGCGCAGCCCCGACAACAGCTACTCCTTCGTCGCCTGGAACGAGAAGCTCCCCTTCTTCGCCGACGTGCGGGTGCGGCGCGCGCTGGCGATGGGCTACCCCTCGGAGCTGATCGCCCAGGGTGTGGACCTCGGCCTCGAGCTGCCGACCACGTGCCCCTGGTTCGTCGGCTCGGCCAAGTGCGATCCGGCGGTGAAGCCGCTGCCCTATGACCCCCGCAAGGGCCGGGCGCTGCTGGAAGAGGCCGGCTTCAAGGACACCGACGGCGACGGCGTCGTCGAGCGCGACGGCCAGCGCTTGAGCTTTCACTTCTTGCTCCCGGCGACCTCGGTGCGCCTGGGCAAGCTGGTGCCGCTGCTGCAGGAATCGTTCAAGCAGATGGGGGTCGAGCTCATCCCCGAGCGGGTCGACGCGGCGATCATGAACGCCCGCATGGACAAGCAGGACTTCGAGGCGACCTCCCGGCTGTGGACCGAGTTCGACTCCGAGCAGGACCAGTTTCAGATCTTCCACTCCTCGCAGATCGACGGCGGCAGCAACTTCGTCCGCTACTCCTCGCCAGAAGCCGACCGGATCCTCGGGCAGCTGCGGACGGAAGCCGACCCCACCCGGCGGCTGGAGCTCGAGCGCGCCTTTCACCGGCGGGTCTACGAAGACCAGCCCTACCTCTTCATGACCACCCGGCAGAGCCTCGACGCGGCAAAGGTTCGGGTTCACGGAATAACCCCTTCCCTCGTCTGGTACGACCTGAGGCGGGTGTGGGTCGACCCCTGACACGCAGCAGGACAGGCGACACCCTCTTCGCCGGTCAGTATGCTTTCAGGGTCACTCTTTCGCCCCGTCTTCAAAGCTCTAAGGTCCCAGTCCTTAGGCGGGGGAAGAGACGGCCACCACGCTTCTCAAAAGGCGAAGGAGCACCGACACCATGAGCCAGACCACCACCCCCTGGACGCAGAAGATCGCCGCGTTCCAGGACAAGAAGGAATACGCGGAGCTCAACTGGGAAGGCAGCTTCGAGGACTACCTCGACCTGGTCCGGACCAACCCGCGGATCACCCGCACCGCCTACCAGCGCGTCTACGACATGGTCTTGAGCCATGGGAAGACCGAGTACATCGACAACAAGAAGCGGCTGATTCGCTACCACTTCTTCAGCGACGAGCGGAACGGCGGCCGCGACGCGGTCTTCGGGCTCGACGTGCCG
>JAYVRT010001025.1:0-10950 GCA_043776025.1 Archangiaceae bacterium
CGGTCGCTGCCCAGGTACACCGAGAGCTCGCCCTTGACGAACCCCTCTGAGGGCGCGATCGCCTCTCCGGCGACGACCGGCGGAGCGGAGACCTCTGAACCGGGTGCAGGCTCGGGCGAAGCTTGCGGCGCATCTCGTCCCGGCTCAACGCCCGCGTCGACCTCGGCGTCCCCGTAGGGCGACTCCGACAACGGCGCCGCGGCGGGAGCGAGAGCCGGCGCCGTGCCCATTGGCTGGGCGGTGGCCTCGACCAACCCGCCGTCATCGGCGGCGGCGAGGAGCGCGGCGGCGACGAGGCTGAGCATCCGCTACTTCCCGCAGGGCGTCAGCGGGGCGAGGAACTTCGTCTGCTCGTCCTCGTCGGCGACGGTGCCCGCGAGCGGGAGCTTGTCCGCGGGCGTTTCGGGCGAGGGGTCCGGCATCATCCAGGCGCCGATCCGCACCGCGGTGTCCCCCGGGCAGACGAAGTACATCAGGGTGTTGAGCCCAGGTTTCCCCTGGTGCCTCCCCTGCCCCTGCATCTCCATCGTGCCGCGGGTAGCGACGTACTTCACCACCGTGCCGTTTCCGGTCTTGGTGGCGCCGCGCTTGATCACGTCCTTGGCGTCGACGTTGACCCCGCTGCCGCGCAGCGCGCTGGTGTCGCTGGTCTTGCCGTCGAAGAAGTCCTGGGCGTGGTTGGTCTGCTCGGTGGCGATCACCCGGAAGTACATGAAGCCGCGCTCGAAGTCGGCGAACCCGCCATCCTCCGGGGCGGGCTTGTCGCCCAGCAACGCCATCTCCATCATCATCGGGATGCTGAAGGTCAGCACCGGGTAGTAGCCGGGCGGCGTGCCCCCGAGCATCTTCTGGACGTTGGCGGCCTTCTTCGAAGGGTCGGTGATGTCCTCCGCCATGTTTTTTACTCCGCGGGCAAGCAGCAGACCGCCGACCACCGCGGCGATGAACATCAGCGTGAGCAATCCGCCGCAGCCGATCGCGATGTAAAACAGGGGAGACCGCTGCTTCTTCACCGGTGCATTCGGATCCATGGGGCGCGATTCATAGCGCCCTCGGGGACCTCACGGAACTGCCGACTCAAGAATGAAATAGATCGAGTCGTAGAAGGTGTTCACGGCCTTGTAGAAGATCGTCAAGCCCGGCAGGAGGGCGACGGTGGTGCCGATCAGCAAGGCGAAGGTGACCGTCGAGTACTCGACGATCGCCTGCCCCCGAGGGGAGCGCTGGAGCCGCCGCTTAATGCTTTCGAGATTGTTTTTTTTCACAGTCGCTCTCGCAGATCCCGACCACCTTGGTGCACTGCTGGTTGCATTCCTTCACGTGCTTGCCGCCCAACTCCTTGCACTGGCCCTGGCACATCGGAATGTAGAGGGCGCACTTCTCCTTGCAGCTGCCGCTGCGGGGCTTGCCGCCGAACGCAGCGGTCGCCGCCATCGCCATCACCAGGAACCACCTCATGGAGTGCCCTCAGCCTTCGCGTCGCGATCGTCGAAGTTGAGCAGCAGCCGAACACCTTGCGGCTCCTGAGTCATGCTGATCGTCTGGATGTCCCGCCCTCGCTTGGCCTCGAGTGATACCCGGGCAGCGGCCGTCGCGCGATCGGAAAATGCCCAGCCGCGCTGGGTGAGGTTGTCGCGGAAGGTGGCCTCGACCGACCCGAGGTTGCTGTCGGGCACCAGCGAGAGCACGGTGAAGCGCCTCGAGCCGGTCTCGCTCATCTCGAACAGCTGAGGGCTCTTGGCCATCGCCGGCAGCCAGACGCCGGGGGGGAGCTCGGCGGTCTTGATCAAATCCAACGGCCGCAGGTTCGAGACGAAGACGACGGTGGTGTCGCCCTGGCGGACGGCGGAGACGAGGCGGAGCCGGCTGGTGTCGACCGCCCGAGGATTCTCGAGGTAGCAGGCGTAGCCCGACCGGGCGCTGTAGAGGTGTGAGCTGTACGCGACCTTGAGCTTGCGGAACTCGCCCTCGTAGAACGAGATCACCGCGTCGACCGGCTGCTGGGTCTCGAACCAGCCGATCGCCATCGCGCTGCCCTGCCCCTTGGTCACCTTCGCCAGCCGGCGGGGGAAGGCTCCGGGGAAAGGGGGGATCCCCGCCAGCGCCTCGGCGTCGGCGGCCATCGGCTCGACCGATTGGAGTGCTTTGAAGTCGGCGGTGGGCAGCGCGTTGCCGGCCTCGTCGAGCACCGCGATCAACCGCTGCTCCTCCTTCTGGGAGCCGTGGTAGGCGAGCGCGACCCCACCGACGCAACCGAGCACGCCCGCCGCGGCGATCAACTTCCACACCGGGAGCGCGCGGACCGGGGCCATGGCTACCAGTCGTTTTCAGAGACGCCGAAGTAGGCGTTTTCCCGTGCGCTCGAGGTGTCCGGGACCCGCGAGTCGCTCCAGGCCGAGCTGTAGTGCCCGCTGATCTCGTCGCCCGGGCTGGTGTGGTACGCGAGGTGCGGGGTCTCGACGTCGTCGCCCATCGGTTCCTGCTTCGCGGCGTCGTCGATGAGCTTGTCGTTCTTCGCCTGGTCGAAGAACGTCTTCGCCTTGTCCTTCGGGTCGGAGAGGTGGACTTTGTAGAAGGTGTTCATCCGGTCGTAGAACTTGCCCATGCGCATCTCGGCCATGATGTCGTCGGTGACGTTGAGCGCCCAGGGGTCGACGAGCATCCCGAACTTCTGGCGCTCGAGCATGTAGTGGTCTTCGACGGCGAGGCCATTGCCGACGTCATGGGGGTCGTCGACGCCACCGTGGAAGTGCTGGGTGCGGGTCGCGTCTTCCTTGGAGAACTGGCTGAGGATCTTCTGGGGGATGAGGTAGTTGATCACGCCGAGCTGAGCGGTGCAGCTGGCGATGCCGCCGTTGTTGAAGTCGACGTCGGAAGAGATGACCGCGGTGTCGGTCTCGTTCACCCCGCACTTGAGCTTGTTCGACTCATAGCCGTCGCCGGTCATCCAGCACTCGTGGGCGGCGAGCGCCTGGTGATGGCCGGACTCCGAGCACTCCTTCGAGACGTCATGCGAGTTGTACGCCGAGGTGTGGTCGCAGTACGTGTACTCGTTGGCCTTGCTGAAGTCGGGGGCGCCGTCCTCCATCGGAACGCTGGTGTAGTCCCAGGCCGAGGAGAATACGGTCTCCGCCAGCTCGAGCTTGTAGCGCAGCAGGTCGTCGAGGAAGAGGACGTAGAGCGCCAGCGGTACGAAGACGATCGTGGTCAGAGAGAGCTCGACCGCCGCCTGCCCCCGCCGCCTGAGGCGAAGCCGGGCGCTCATCGGGTGTCTCCCTCGACGGGGAGGTTGCCGGCCATCGTCGAGTCGTCGCTGGCGCCGAAGTCGTTGAGCAGGCTCTTGAGCTCCTCGCGCTTGAAGGGGTGGAGCTTGGCGCGCCAGAACGGGTCGAAGAAGTTCGGGGGCGCCTGCCAGTTGCCCGGCTGGTGGAAGTACGCCTTGGCCTTGCTGACGGCGAGCGCGTCCTTGCGGGCCGCGAGCTTCAGGCTGATCGGGTCACCCTTCTTCAGCTCCAGCCCGATGGTGGCGCTGTCGTTGACTTCCCACTTCGCCTTGTCGGCGTTGGGACGCAGCCGCAGGTTCTGGTTCGAGGCGCCGTAGGCCGACGGCTGACCGAAGTCGTCTTCCTTCTTCGAGTCGGCGCGGAAGTTGATGAAGCAGTTGTTGTCGTCGCCACAGGGGTCGGCATCTTCCATTCCCTTGTACTTGTCGTGGTCGGTGTCGGTGGTGAGCGCGCCAGCCCAGTGGGTGCCGCCGTTCTTGTCGGAGAAGATCTTCGCCATGCTGACGCCCGCGCCCGGAGCGTCGTGCCACATCGGGACGATGTAGCTGACCATCTGGCTGGCGCCGACCGAGTCAGCCTTCTTGCCCTTGTCGCTGGTGAAGTCGTCGCCCTCGCCGACGTGGGCGTTGCCGAAGCGCAGCACCTGAGGATCACCCTCGTTGTTCTGGTCGTCCTTGAGGTGGTCGCTGCCCGACCGGTAGTCCTCGTAGGCGTCGGCACCCATCCCGCCCGAGCCGACGACGAACAGGGTGCGGTGGTAGATGGTGCGCGCCGAGTTGGCCGAGTTCTCCATTACGATCGACCGATCGTCGAGGCTCGACTTGGTGCGGTTGGAGTCGGTGCACTTGTCGTCGAAGTTCGAGCCCTCGAGCGCACAGGCGAAGTTGCCGACGTTCTTGTCGTTGAGCGCGGAGACCTCGGTGGACTTCTTCGCGTTCCAGTCTCGGATCTTGCCGGGCACCGACTCGATCGCGCTCTTCGCGCTGTCGAGGGCGGCGCGTTGGTCTTTGTGCAGCTGGTCGTTCATCTTCTTGAACGCCTCGACGGCATCGTTGAACTTCCCGTCGAGGTCCTTGGCCTTGTTGCCCAGATCCATCGCCTCGCCGAGCATCTTGATCGCGATGATCCCTGCCTCGATTGCATGCTCGCAATGAATGAAGACGCAGCAGGGGTAGGGACAGAAGCCGGCTTCGATGAACTCGAGGGCGGCGATGATCCCGAAGGCCATCGCGCCCGCCTCGTGGGTCGCGGCGGCGGCGCTGACGGTCGACATCCACCCGTGGATCCCCATCTGGCCGACGAGGTCGGCGGCGATCGCCCGGTTGGTGTAGGCGTGGTAGTTGAACGACCGGGCCTCGACGACCGCGACCGAGTACGCGACCGCGTCGGACTGCGACTGGAGCCGGATCTTCTCGTGGATGCCCTGGGCGAGGTTGAACGAGAGCATCATCGTCATCGCCATCACGAACAGCAGCACGCACGACAGCGCGAGCACCTGACCTCGTTCTTCTCGTCGGATCGCAGATCGAGTCATCGGTTGAAGGGAATCGCGCATTCGTTTTGGTTGGGCAGCGGGAACTTGGAAAGGAAGTTCGACTGCATCCGCATGTTCCAGTTGGCGCGGATCGGCATCAGGTAGATGTGCTGGTTGGCGGCGCTCTCGTACTCACCGGCGAGGTTGTTGTTCGCCTTGAGCTGCTTGGGACCCAGGCGGCTGATCCGCAGCATCTCGGCGTTCTCGGTGCCTCGGGTGATGTGCCAGATGACCATGTTGGCGAAGGGGATCACCATCCGGTAGTTGAGCAGCACCTGCACCGAGAGCTTCGTCTTGTCGTCGGTGGTCCAGTCGGAGACGTCGCCGCTGGGGAAGTCGTAGTCGCCGGTCTCCGCGCTGCCCGCGGTGGGATTGCAGATGGTGACCGTCAGCACCTTGAGGTTCGTGCCCTCGTGGACCTTGACGTCGGAGCCGTCCCAGAACTTGTCGAACGCGGTCTGGGCGCCGGTGGCGCTGTCGGTCTTGATGAAGGTCTCCCCGCCGGACACGGTGCGGGCAATGATTGGCAGCAGAGTGGCGAGCGCCGCCGCCTGCATCACGTTCTTGCTGGCGCTGTGAATCGTCCCCGCCCGGGTGGCCTTGTAGGCGGCGTACTTGGTCAGCAGCCGGGCCTGGTGCATCAGCCCCAGCTGAAAGGTGCCGAGCACCATGAAGACGAACAACGGCATCACCATCGCCGTCTCGATCATCGCCTGGCCAGATTGTCGGCGTCGGAGCACGGCGGGGGCATTGCACCCGGGCGCGCAGTCCTCCATCCGTAATCTGGCCAGCCGCAAAGGGTTCACAGGTATGAGGATTATCGGCCTTTAGCCCCCCCAGTCGCACCCGCTGGCAGCCTGACCGATGGATCAGCAGGTAGGACAGTGGCCTACCAGGCTTCCATGTCTGAAAGCATGGACTTGGAGAAGCTGTAGCAAGGGTGTTCGCGGGTGGGGAAGTAGCGTTCGACGTCTTTGAGGGTCTGCATCCCGAGCTTGAGGTTGGGGGGGCGGGCGTTGACAGCCTTCTGATACTCGACCATCAGCCCGTTGCACTTCTGGTCGAGCAGCGGCCGCAGTTCGCGCATGCGGGTGCGGGCGTAGATGTAGACGTCCTGGACGAGGGCCTTGTTGGTGAGCGACTCGATCAGCAGCCAGGCCTCGCGGTAGGTCTTCCAGGCCTTGAAGAGGTTGTCGGGGCCGATGTCGCGCATCTCGAAGAGCTTGTCGGCCTTGATGATGTTCTCTCGCGACAGCTTGGCGGTCTCCTCCGCCGACAGCTCGGGGATGGGGATGATCTCCACCCAGACGTTGAAGACGCGCCAGGGATCGTTGGCGGGCGGGTTCTTCAGGCTGTCGAAGGCGAGCTGGTTCTGTTCCCGGGCCTTGACGATGTTCGGGGGAAAGACGACCTCGAGCTCGCGGGTGGTCTCCATCGTGTCGGGAGGCACGGTGCCGACCTCGGCGCCGTTCAAGGTGATCGACACCTCGTCCTTGGAGATGTCCTTGGCGGAGAAGTGAAGCACCGCCACCACCTGGGTTGGCGAGGCGAGCGAGAAGTTGAACAGCTTCATGTCCGGGCGCGACCAGGTGACGCCGTCACCGACGCCGAAGCTGTCGCGGATGCCGGGGGCGTTGGCGATCAGCTCGGTGGGCTCGATCTTCTTCGGGCCGGTGTTCTTCGGCAGCACGTTGATGACGACGAAGGCGCCGGTACCGACGACGAAGGCGACCCCGACGGTGCCGAAGAAAATCCGTGCCGCCAGCGGCAGGTCGGACCACTGCACCGCGATCCTTCCGAAGGTGGACTTCGACTGCTCGCGGCGCTTCTTCGCGCGATCCGCGGCGGTCATCGAGGTGTTCTCCGGCGCCTCGCCCCGCACCGGCTTTCGCAGCCCGACCTCGCGGGTGCTGTCGTCGGCCACCGGCTTGGTGCGGCGCACCACCTCGCGGGTGCTGTCGTCGGCCTTGGCGAGGGCGCGCGGCGGAGGGACGGAGACCTCCATCGTCGAGGGACCCTCGTTGTCGTCCTGCAGCTTGCTGCCGCGGGGGATGGTGCCGATCTCACCCTCGGTGTCGTGGCGCACCGGCTCGGGCAACTTGCGGGCAGTGCGGCGCTCGCGCTCGTTGTCCTTCTCTTTCTCCATGCGAGGGGGCTGGAGCAGCGTCGCGTTGGGGTCCGCGTTCTCGAAGTCCTCGGGGCCGATCGCATCGTCGTCGGCGGCGCCCGCCGGCATTTCCGTCTCGGTGCGACTGGGAATGGAAAAGGTGAACTCGACGTCGCCGATGGTGATCCGATCGCCCGGCTTGATCTCTTTCGCCGCCGCGACCAGTGAGCCGTTGAGCTTGGTGCCGTTGGCGCTCTTCAAGTCCTCGAGGAAGTAGCGGCTGCCCTTGGAGTAGACGCGGCAGTGGCTGCGCGAGGCGCTCGAGTCTTTGACGACCAGGTCGTTGTCCGCGGTGCGGCCGAGCTTGGCTTCGCCGGTCTCGAAGGGGAACTCGGTGCCCTCGCCTGGCCCCTTGGTGACTGTGAGCGCGAATGCCACGGGATCCCAAGGCGAATACAACCGACCGTTGCGGTCAAGAGGCGGTTGACCTAACTGCGATCGCACCAAGATGAAGGTCACGACACAGCTGGGCGGTTTGGACTGCCGGGTGCTGCAGGCCTCCGAGGGTGCGCCGAGCGCGCTGCTGGTGCTGGCGCACGGGTTCGGAGCCCCCGGCGACGACCTGGTCGGGCTCACCGAGCAGTTGGTGTTGCTCGCCCCGAAGTTGGCTTCGGTGCGGTTCGTCTTCCCCGCGGCCCCGCTGTCGCTCGAGGCGATGGGGTACGGCGACGCCCGGGCGTGGTGGTTGATCGACTTCGAGAAGATCCAGGCGCTCAACGCCGGCGACCTGACGGTGCTGCAGGAGTTTCGCAAGCAGGAGCCCGAAGGGATGGCGAAGGCGCGCGCCCTGATGCTCAAGGCGGTGGACGAGGCGGTGGCGGCCAGCGGCCTGCCCTATTCGAAGCTGCTGCTGGGGGGCTTCTCCCAGGGGGCGATGATCACCACCGACATCGCGCTGCGGCTGCCCGAAGCCCCGGCGGCGCTGGTGATCCTCTCCGGCACGCTGCTGCTCGAGGACGCCTGGAAGACGAAGGCGGCGGCCCGGAGCGGGCTGCCGGTGTTCCAGTCGCACGGCCGGGTGGACCCCATCTTGAGGTTCGACGCCGCGGAGAGCCTGCGCGACCTGTTGATCGGCGCCGGGATGAAGGTGGACTGGGTTCCCTTCGACGGGCCCCATGCGATTCCGTTGGTGGTCCTGCGCAAGCTCGCCCAGTTCCTCACTGCCCGCGTCGGCTGACGCGCCGCACCCGACCGTGGCGCTTGCGAGGAAACGCGCCGCGACTTCTAGATTTTCTTTGCCGGGGTGCTCTGAGCGTCGGGCAGCGAGACGTTCGCGCCCTGCTCTTCCTGCGTGACCTTGGGGTTGCTGTGCCACTCGTAGTCGTTGGGCACCTTGCCGCCGCCGGCGGTGCCACTGGTCCACTCGCGAGAGTGGTGCTCGATGTCCGAGCCGCCCTGGGGGGCCTTCCAGGGAACGGGGAGCTTCTTGGGATCTGAGCCGTGCATGGCGTTTTCCTACTCCATTTCAACGGGCCGGTGCTGAACTGGTCGCACAAATGGCTCTGACGGTCGCGGCCCGGGTGCAGGCGTTCGATTGGCTGCGCGGGCTGGCGGTGCTCTTGATGATCCAGTGCCACGCGATGGTGCTGCTGTTGCCGGCGCTGAGAGAAGAGCCGCTGTACCGGACGCTGGTGCGCCTCGACGGTCTGGTGGCGCCGAGCTTCACCTTCGCCGCTGGGTTCTCTTTGGCGCTGGTGCAGGTGCGGGGAGCCGCGGGTGGGGCGCGGTGGGTGCGGGTGCTGAAGACGCTGCGGCGGTTGGGCGAGGTGCTCGCGGTCGCCACCCTCGTCAACTACCTGTGGTTCCCGCTGTTCCAGGAGCCGAAGTGGCTCATCCGGCTGGACATCCTCCACTGCGTCGGGCTCTCGCTGTTGGTGGCGCTGCCGGTGATGGTCCTGCTCGCGCCGCATCCGAAGGTGCTGCGCTGGGTGGCGCTGGCGCTGGCCGCGGTCACGTTCGGGATCTCGCCGCTGCTGGAGAAGGACGCCTGGCCGTTCGACTGGCTGCTCAACATGAGCACCGGCTCGGTGTTTCCCCTACTGCCGTGGGCGGGCTACGTCTACCTCGGCGCCTCGGCCGGCGCGACGGCGGCGCTGGGAGACCTCTGGGCCCTGGTGCGGTGGATCGTGATGATCGGCGCCGCCGGCGCGGTGATCTGGCTGTGCAGCGGCTGGTTCGGCGCGATCTACCCGCCGCACAACTTCTGGGTCACCAACCCCGCCAACTGCGCCCAGCGGTGGACGTTGATCATGGGAGGGGTGCTGGCGCTGCTGTGGTTCGAGCACAAGGGCGTTCGCTGGGTGAAATCGCCGCCGGTGCGCTTCGTCGCCGCCTTCGGCAGCTCGTCGATGGCGGCCTACTTCTTCCACGAGTCGCTGCTGTATTACCGCGCCCGCCCGTTTTACTTCTCGTTCGACGCCTGGTGGGGCCACAGCTGCAGCTGGGGAAAGTACTGGGGGCTGGCGGCGCTGCTGATCGCCTGCACCTTCGTGCTGGTGGTGCTCACCGACCGGGTCTACCGCTGGGTTGACCAGCGGCTGCCGTCCCTGCCGTCGGCGCCGAAGCCGTCGACGCCCTAACCCCACCGCTCGAGGCGGCATCACTTCACGAATTCTTCGAACCGGCGCTTGTCGGTGGCCTTGAGGTAGGCATCTTCGCCACCGATGCGCTTGTCCTTGGCGAGCGTGAAGAGCGCGTCGTCCATCGACTGCATCCCCATGCCTTTCCCCGACTGGATGATCGAGTGGATCATCGGCGTGTTTCCCTCGCGGATGACGTTGGGCAGGCCGGGGGTCTTCAACAGGATCTCGTTGACCGCGACCCGGCCCGTGCCGTCGGCGGTGCGCAGCAGCAGCTGGGAGACGATGCCCGCGAGCGACTCGGAGAGCATCGTCCGCACCTGCCCCTGCTGGTCGGTGGGAAACGAGTCGATCAACCGGTCGATCGTCTTCGGAGCGTTGTTGGTGTGGAGCGTGCCGAAGACGAGCACCCCCATCTCGGCGGCGGTGATCGCCAGGGCGATGGTGTCCATGTCGCGGAGCTCGCCGACGAGGATCACCCCCGGGTCCTGGCGGATCGCCGAGCGCAGCGCGCTGGCGAACGACTGGGTGTCGACCCCGACCTCGCGCTGGCTGATGGTGCAGGCCTTGTTCTGGTGAACGAACTCGACCGGGTCTTCGATGGTGATGATGTGCTTGGTGTACTTGGTGTTGATCCGGTCGATGATCGCCGCGAGCGTCGTCGACTTGCCCGAGCCGGTGGGGCCGGTGACCAGCACCAGCCCCTGTTCGAGGTCGGCGAACCCGGCGATCCCCGGGGGGACCTTCAGCTCCTCGAGGGTGCGGATCTTCTCGGGGATGATTCGGAAGACCGCGGCGGCACCGCGTTCCTGGTTCAAGAAATTGACCCGGAACCGGCCGGTTCCCGGCAGCGCGTAGGCAAAGTCGAGATCGAGGTTCGCGACGTAGTGCGCCCACTGCTTCTCGTTGGCGATCTCCTTCAAGTACTCGCGCAGCGTCGCGTCGGTGAACACCGGGCGATCGGGGATCTTCTGCAGCTCGCCGTTGTGGCGGATGTGGGGCACCAGCCCCGCGCCGAGGTGGAGGTCGCTGCCTCCGTGCTCCTTCAGGTACTTGAAGAGGATGTCGAGGCGCGCCATCGCTAGAGCACCTTGGCGCCGGCGAAGCGCTTGGGGTCTTCACAGGCCCGGCGCGCCACCTCGATCGAGATCTGATTGGCCTTGACCAGATCGGCCAGCGAATCGTCGAGCAGGCACATGCCTTCCGATCGCCCGGTCTGCATCACGCTGCGCAGCTGGAAGGTCTTCTCGTCGCGGATCAGGTTCGACACCGCCGGCTTGACGTAGAGGATCTCCAGCGCGGGAATCCGCCGCTGGCCGTCGATCGACGGCAGCAGCCGCTGGGAGACGATCGCCCGCAGCGACTCGGAGACCATCGCGCGGATCT
>JAYVRT010001026.1:0-3200 GCA_043776025.1 Archangiaceae bacterium
TTGCTGCGCTGGCTCGGAGTTTGTCCTCTCTGCCGAAGGCTCTTCAGCCCATCGACGCCACCCCGCGGACCGTCGCGCATGTGATCAAGTAGTACTAGGGACCGCAGACGAGGTTCGGGACGCAGACGGTGATTGGCAGCAGCGCCTTGCGCCAAACCTCGGCCACCTTGGCATGCGCCACCTGCGTCGGGTGGACGCCGTCGTAGAGATCAGCGACCACCAGCGACGCGTAGACGTCGGCGAAGCGGATTCGCTTTCCGGCGGCGATCCGCGCGTCGACGCGGGTCTTGATCGCCGCGTTGAGGTCGCGCCCAAGCTGCGCCCGGTCCACCGAGTTGGGGGCGATCACGTTCGAGGCCAGCGGCGGAATCGAGGCGACGATGATCCACACCCCCGGGCGGTCGGCGAAGATCCGATCCACCAGCTGCGCGTGGCGGTCGGCGATCTGCGCGCCGGTGTCGGCGCTCCACCAGGCGACGTCATTGGTGCCGACCATCAACAGCACGTAGTCGGGCTGGGCGCTGGCGAGCCACCCATCGACGTGGGTCGCGATGTCTCCGATGGTGAAGCCGGGGTGACCCTCGTGGTTCTTGTCGATGCAGACGGCGTATGGGTCGACCTGCGAGCCGACGTAGTTCACCCCGCAGCCCGCGTCGGCGAGGCCGGTGTAGAGGTTGTTGCGGTAGCCGCCGTTGACCCCGAGGGTGATCGAGTCTCCCAGCGGCATCACCTTGAGGCAGCCGCTCGGCGTCAGCGGGCCCGCATCCGGAGGAGCGACGACCACGCCCGCGTCGTACGGCGGCGAGACCACCCCCGCATCGGCGACGGCGGCGTCGGTCGGGCCGACCTCGCCGACGACGCCGGCGGTGTCGGAAGGGGGCGGCGGAGGGAGAAAGTGGGAGGTGACGGGTTCTTCGATCAGCCCGACGCAGGAAACGAGCGTCAGAGCGGCGGCGGCGAGGACGAGTCTCATCGGGGCGCATCGTCCGAAGGGCAGCTGGGCTTGCCCTTGATCTCGGTCAAGCTGTCGCAGGGGCGCCTGCACGCTCCCACCCGCGGCGACGCCGTGCGGCCTACGGCTGCGGCACCAGCACCGTCACCGACATCGCCGGGAGCGTGAGCTTGAACGCGTTGGTCGCGACCTCGTTGACGTTGGCCCCAGCGACGACGTTCACCGTGCCCGCGGTCACCGAGTAGACCTTGAGCCGGGTGAAGCGGCTGGGGTGGGCGAGGGTGAGGCCAGCGGTCTTCGCGCTCGTGGCCTTGTTCACCGCGACGATCACCACCCGCGAGGTCTGCGCGGCGTCGAGGCTGGCGTAGACGGTCGCGGTGGCGACGTCGCTGGTGGTCGCCGAGATCGACGTGTCCCCGAACGCGCCGTTGGCGCCGTCGAAGTTCCGGAACGCGCGGAAGCCGGCGTAGGAGTACGACTCGTCGGCGTTGAGCTCCCAGAAGGTCGCCAGCTGCACGCCCTCGCGGCCGAAGACGCCGAGGACGTCGGCGGTGGCGACCGCTCCGCTGATGTGGCCGCCGCCGCCGAAGTTCCACTCGGTGAAGGCGAGCTTGGTGCCCGGGTAGTGGGCGGCGACCTTTTCCTTCATCCGCGGGATGAGCCGAATCGGCTGGCCGAGCGCCTGGTTGATCCAGCTGGTCTCCGTGTACGCCGGGTCGAAGAGCGAGCGCGGCGCCTGGGTCCGGGCCGCCACCACCGCGGCGGTGGTCTCGGGGCCGGTGATCCGCACCCCGCCGCCCTGCGCCTCGGGGTACCAGTGAAGATCGAGGTAGTCGACCACCCGTTTGCCCTCGGTGACCTCCGCGGCCTTCATCTTGTCGAGCCAGTAGTTGGTGAAGTCGCCGAGCGTGCCGTTGTTCGGAGCGCCCTGCAGCGTGGTGTACCCATTCCACCCGTAGCTGACGAAGCCGGTCACCTCGGCGGTGGGCCAGACGTTCTTCACCATCTTCCCGTAGGTGATGTCGCGGTTGCACAGCTCGTCGTAGGTGAGCGCCGCGGGGTGGATCTCGACGTGGGTGCTGCTCCAGAGGTCCGGCTCGTTGTCGAGGGAGAAGAGGATCTTCGCCCCGGTCTGCGTCGTCTTCACCCAGTTGACGAACTCGTCCTGGTTGACGAAGGCGTCGGCGGCGTCGGGCGTCGTCGAGAGCGCCGCGCCCTTGAGCGCGCGGTTCTGCTTGAACCGGGTGGCGAGGTAGTTGGCTGTGTTGCGCACGTCGCCGCCGCCGTTCTTGTCGGCCGCGACGTAGTCGACGATGGGGATGGTGAGCAGCGCGGCGGCGTTGATCGCCTTCGCCGCGTCGACGCGCGCCTTCACCACGTCGCCCGGGGTGTTGCTCGCCGAGAGGTAGCCGTCGTTTTGGTAGTTGTAGTCGCTGCCCGCGTTCGAGGCGTTGTTCTCCCAGTTGTAGGCGGTGAGCCGGTTGCCCCCGAGCCGGAGCACGCCGAAGCGGTTCTGCGCCGGGTTGTTCGCCTCGTTCGAGCCGTAGATCAGCGACGAGATCGGGTGCACGTCCTTGTCGGAGCGCACGTCGAAGCGGACGTCAGCGGTGCCTGGATCGCCGGGCGTCAGCGGGGTGCCCGCATCGACCACGCCCGTGCCGCCTCCGCCCGCACCGCCCGCGCCACCGCCGGCCACGCTGCCCCCGCCGCTGCCGCCGGAGCCGCCGGCCGTTCCCCCGCCGACGCCGCTCCCCCCGCCCGCGCCGCCGCTGCCGCCCGAACCGCCGCTGCCGCCGGTGCCGCCGGTGCCGCCGGTGCCGCCGCCCTCTCCCCCGCTCATGGTGCCGACGCACCCGGTGCTGATCAGCGCCGCCAGACAGAGAACCCGAAGCTTTGACATCGGCCGCTCCTTCAAAGGGTCAATCGGCGCGACCATCGCACGGGCGCTCGTGCCGCTGGCAAGCACCCACTTCGACTTCGAGCAGTCGCGCTAACCGGTGGACGCAGTTTCGGTATCGCTCTCGACCGAGCGATCGGCCAGGTTCGAGCCGGTGCCGTCGGCGTCACCGTCAGGGGAAGTAGATCTGCTCGTGGTTGAATGACTGCCACTTCAGATTCCACCCGTATCCGACGGTGTTGCTGATGAAGTACACGTTGCCGAAGTCGTCGGTTCCGAAGATGAGAGGTGAGACGTCGCCTGGCTTGTCTTCAAGCCAGCGGCCGGCGGTGATGCTGGTCAGGAACGGAC
>JAYVRT010001027.1:0-10942 GCA_043776025.1 Archangiaceae bacterium
GTCTCGACTGCAGCTCCCAGGCCGTGGTGGCGCTTCTGGTGAGCGGCTACGGAACCAACACCAGCTTGCCGAGCACCTCGCGGCGCTCGAGCCGCTCGAGTGCTTCGGCGGCGCGGGTGAACTCGTAGGTGGCGTCGACGTGGGGCTTGAGCTTCCCCTCGCCTACCCACTGGAGAATGAGCGCCGAGTTGGCGCGGTTCGTCGCCGGCTCGCGCACCGCGAACGCCCCCCAGTAGACGCCGACGACCTGGCAGCACTTGAGCAGAATCAGGTTGAGGGGGACCTTGGGGATGTCGCCGGCGGCGAAGCCGATGACGAGGAACCGGCCGCCCCAGGCGATCGCCCGCAGCGCCGCCTCGGAGTACGAGCCCCCGACCGGGTCGTAGATGACGTTGGCGCCGTCACCGCCGGTGAGTGCCTTCACCCGTTCTTTCAGGTCCTCGGTGCCGTAGCTGATGCCTTCGTCGGCGCCCATCTGCTTGCAGAAGGCGACCTTCTCCGGCGTCGACGCGGCGGCGATCACCTTCGCGCCGAGCAGCTTGCCCAGCTGAATCGCGGCGACGCCGACGCCGCCCGCTGCGCCGAGCACCAGCAGCGTCTCTCCGGCCTTCAGCTGCGCCCGGTCCACCAGCGCGTGGTACGTCGTCGCGTAGGTCAGCAGCGTCACCGCGCCGACCTTGAAGTCCACCGAGGCGGGCAGCTTCACCGCCGACAGCTCGGGGACGACCAGCACTTCGGCGAACGCACCGGCGAAGGTCGTCAGCACCACCCGGTCGCCCACCGCCAGCGTCGTCACGCCCTTTCCAAGCGCGGTCACCACGCCGGCTGCTTCTCCACCGGGGATGAACGGCGGCTCGGGCTTGAGCTGGTACTTGCCGTACGACAGCAGCACCTCGGGGAAGTTGACGCCCGCGGCGTGGACCTGCACCTGGACTTCGCCTTCGGCGGGCAGCGGCGCCTTCAGCTCATCGACGCGGAGCCCCCTGGGGCCAATCAACTCGTGGATTCGGACGGCGCGCATTGGGGAGAAGCTACGCCAACCGCGTTGTCGCTGGCGGCTCTCGGTTATGTTGCCGCGCTTCTTCGGCTGGAGGCCTGCGGATGCCCCTGAACCACTGGTGCGGTTTCCTCATCGACGCCGTCGGCAAGAAGGTCGAAAGACCGGCCTCCCGCACCTTGTTCGCGTTCCACGACGGGACCCAGGCCGAGGGCGGGAAGGGCGTCGTGGAGCTCGACGTGCTCAAGAAGCCGCGGATGACCTGGGCGCGCTTTGCCGTCCCCGACACCGGCCATCAAGACGGGCACCGTGGCCTCGCCACGACCCGGTTGGCCTCGCGGCTGGCGAAAGAGCTCAAGTGTCGAGTCTGGTTCGTCGCCTATGCCGACTACGGGGCCAGCGTGGTCGCCTGCGATAAGCGGGGCAAGGAGCGGTGGGCGGCGGCGTACGGTGAAGGCGGGCCGAACGAGAAGCTCTACGTCACCGAATACACCCTCGCGGGCGAGCTTGCGGATGCGCCGAAAGGAAGGGTCCGCGCCGAGCTGGCCGCGAAGCTCGCGTCAGCGGTTGCGAAGACTCCGTTCGGCAAGCTCAACGCCGAGCTGGGAATCGACTTTGGCGCCATCGTTTCGCACTTCAGCTGGGGGGCGCCGGCGAAGGGCGCGGTGCTCGCGGGCCACCACCGGAAGGTCGAAGAGGAAGAGGAGCCGGTCGCGCCGTTGAAAGGTAAGGCGGCCTGGCTTCAGAAATGGAGGCGAGCAAAGCCCGGCGTTGAAGAGCTTCCCTGCATCTTCGCGGGATCTGACGCCGACTGGGATCACTTGATCGACGTCGGTTTTGCGCTGCAGCGCGATCCGTCACGCTTGCTCGACGCAGCCTGGGCGCTCGGGCGAGAGACGATTCAGGGGCTGCCCGCCCACTTCAAGCTCCCCACGACGCGCCATGGAACTGCGGCAGGGGAGACGGTCCAGCTCCCTGCCCGGGTCCTCGGAGACTTGAAGCAGCAAGCGGATCGCCTTCAGACGGAGCCGGCGCACGTGCTCTTCGCCGCGTGGTTGATCGCCGCGCCTGCGCTGGACCCCTCCCGGCCCGCCCCGTCGGCTCCAGACCCGCAATGGCTCAACCTCCAGCGACAGCAACTGACCGCATGGAGAGACGCCGATCGCCTGGCGCGGGCAGATTTTCGTGGCGCCCCTGACCGGAGCCGGGAAATCTTCTACCTGGCGCCGTCGGCGATCGAATGGCTCGAGCTGGCGGCGATGGCGGCGAAGCAGTACGCGGAGCAGGCGGTGGAGCGCGCGTGGGCGAAGCAGAGCCCCGGGCTGCGACGGGCCAGGGTCCTTCAGGTGCTACCCGAGGTCAGCACGGTGCCGTACGATCTCTTCTTGAAGCACAAAGTGTTCGCGGCGTTCGACGAACTCGCGGAGAAGAAAGGAGTGTCGACCGGCGACCTGGTGGCGCTGCTCTTCCCTTCACCCAGCGCTTAGTCCTTCGACCGCGTCGCAGTGGCGCAACACGGTCCAGTCGAAGGGCAACGCGGGGTTGAGTTTCATGTAGAGATTCTCTGGATTCGACAGACCCCGCGCAGACCCGGCTCTCGGCCCGGCTGACGTTCTGGGCGAAGTTCGGCCTGAATTTTCTCGGCCTTGAAGGCGGGCTTCGCGTGCACTCCGGTCCATCGCTGGGTAGGAACAGCCATGGACGAGACCCCAGCCGCGCGACGCGTGGCGGTGACAGGAGTCGGAGTGCTGACCTGCCTCGGCCGTGGTCTGCAGGCGCACCGCCTTGGGCTCGAGGGCGCGGCGACCGGGTTGGGCGCGCTGACCTTGTTCCCCGCCCCGCAGCTGGCGCACTCACCGGTGGGGCAAGTCCCCGAGGAAGCGCTCACCGAAGCCGACGCCGATGCTCCCCGGGTCGAGAGGCTCGGGAGGGTGGCCGCGCGCGACGCGCTCGGTGGGTTCGTGCCGGCGCAGCCGGGGGTGCTGGTGGTCGGGACCACCACCGGCAGCGTGCTCGAGTCAGAGCGGGCGTGGGCCGAGGCCCGGGCCACCCCGGGTGGCGATCCGCTGCGCCACATGCGCCAGCACCCGCTGGGCGAGGTCGCGTTCGGACTCGCCGCCGAACTCGGCCTCGAAGCGGAGTGCCACACCTTCGTCACCGCCTGCAGCTCGAGCTCCAACGCCATCGGCTACGGCGCGCTCCGCGTTCGCCAGGGAGCGCCGTGGGCGTTGGTGGGCGGCATCGACACCCTGTGCCGCATGACCTACGCCGGCTTTCACGCCCTGCGGCTGCTGTCCCACGGCGCTCCCCGGCCGTTCGACGCCGCGCGGTCGGGAGTCGCGGTCGCGGAGGGGGCGGCGTTCCTCCTGCTCGAGCCGATGGAGGCGGCGTTGGCGCGCGGCGCGAAAATCTTCGGCGAGGTGGTCGGCTGGGGCTGCACCGTGGACGCCTTTCACCAGACGGCGCCCGATCCGAAGGGCGTGGGAATGATCGGCTCGATGCGCGCCGCGCTGTCGGAAGCCGGGTTGAAGCCGGCGCAGATCGCCTACGTCAACGCCCACGGGACCGGCACCGAGGCCAACGACCGGGTCGAGTCGCTCGCGCTCCGCTCGTTGTTCGACGCCGCCCCGCCGTGGGTCAGCTCCACCAAGAGCCTCACCGGGCACACCCTCGGCGCGGCGGGCGCGGTCGAGGCGGCCCTGGGGCTGATCGCGCTGCAGACGCAGCGGGCTCCTCCGACCGTCGGGCTGGTGAACCCGGATGCTGCGTGCGAGCTGCGCCACGTGCCACCCGGCGGCGCTCCGCTGGGCGGCGACTTCGTGCTGAGCAACACCTTCGGCTTTGGCGGCAACAACGCGAGCCTGGTGCTGAAGAGGGCTCCGGTAGGCCCGCAGCCGTCCGCTGCTTCGCCGGCGGTCCGCGCCGCTCGGGCGTACGTGCACGGACTGGGAGTGGTCGCGCCCGGGGCCGTCGGCTGCGCGGCGTTCCTCGGGCGACTCGCCGCGCCGCCGCGACCGGACCGGGTGCCCGAGGACCTCGGCGACTCGGCCGACCGGAAGCTGTCGCGGCTGACGCGCCTGGAGCGAATGGCGATCGCCGCGGCTCGGGAGGCGCTCGGCAGCTTCCCAGTCGAGGGCACGGCGTTGATCGTCGGAACCGCCTACGCGCGGATCGCCGCCGCCAGCGACTTTCTCGAGGGCCTCGCCCAGCGCGGGCTGGAGCACGGCAGCCCCTTCGCCTTCTACCAATCCGTCTACCACGCGCTCGCCGGGCAGCTGGGCATTCAACTGGGGATGAAGGGCCTGGGGCTCACCATCTCCGCGCGCGAGCTGTCGGCGGAGAGCGCGCTGCGCGTCGGGTTCGACTTGCTCGCGGCGCAAAAAGTGGAGCGCGTGCTGATCGTGGCCGCGGACGATGTGGTGCCCGCACTCGCCGACTTCCTCCCGCCGGGGCATCCGGTGCGGGCCGGCTGGCACGGCCCGAGCGCCGCCGTCGCCGACGCCGGGGCCGCCGCGCTGCTGCTGTCTCGCGAGCCGTCGAACCTGACGGTCGAAGGCTGTGAGCTCCACAACCACCGCGCCGCGCGGGACCGGCTTGCCTCCCCCGCGCAGACGCGAGGGCCGCTGGAGCGCGCGTTCGGCGCCGTGGCAAAGGGGACGCTCTTCTCCTCATCCCTCGGCGAGCCGCCGCCGGGCGATGCCGAGGTCCTCGATGACCACCTTCGGTTGGGGCCGAACCCCAGCGCGGGGCTGCTCCGCGTCGTCGCCGCGCTGCTTCGCTTGCGGGAGCGCCCGCTGGCAGGGCGGGCGGTCGTACAGGGCCTCGCGCTCGGCGGGGGCCAGGCCGTCACCCAGTTGGCGTCTGTCGCGCCGCCGAACGCCGCTGCTACTTGGTGACGGTGTCCTTCCACCAGTTCGGGGAGGCGGTCAGCACCTCGCCGGATTCCTGGAGCTTGTTGGCGGCGTCGAGTGAGGCCTGGCCCGGCCCGGTCTTCAGGACGTACCAGTTGCCCTGGATCGCCATCTTCTGCTGAACCTCGAAGCCCTTCGCCGTCGCCCACTGACGAATCTGCGCATCGGTGAGCTCGGCCTTGAAGGTGACGACGATGCCACCTGGCAGGGCCATCAGCCGCCCAGCGGGCGAGGTCCCCATTCGGAACACGGGGGAGGTCGCGGTCCCGTTCTCGGTCCTGGGCTTGAACGACGCCGCGGCGACCTTGAAGATCCTTGGGCCGCCGGCGCCGGCCTTGAGCTCGGCCGCCCCGGGGTTGGCCTGCAGCACCGCGCTCTTTGCGCCCGCCTTCGTGAACTCCGCCACCCGTGTTGCGTCGCGGGTAAGGGCGATCTTCTTCCCGCCGTCGTAGCAGTAGGCCCCCGTCGGTACATCAGCCAGGGCCGAAGCCGCGGCGACACACAGCGCGAAGACGAGAGCTCGTTTCATCGGGGTTGCTCCTTCGTGAAGGGTGGCCACGTTCGCGCCTAATGCCCGTAGACCTGAAGGGACCAGGAGTTCAGGCTGCCGCTTCCCGCAGCCCCACTGTCCTTGACAGTGAGCGTCCAGGTTCCGTTGGCGGGTTCGTCAATCAACTGCGCGATGCCGAAGCGCCACGAGCCGGAGGCCCAGGCGCCACAGGCCACCGCCGTGCCCGAACTGCTCTGGCAGGCGTGCGTCACAGCCAGGGTGCGCACGGTCCCCGAGGGGGTGGTGAGGGCGATCGCCAGGTCTCCGACGTCGGTGTGATCGCTCGCGACGGTGAGCTCGACGAACTCGAGCTTGGTGATTCCGCTGCCGCTGACGGAGATCGTCTGGGTGAGCGAGGCCCCGGTGTTGTCCGGAATGGCGGCGACGGTGGCGTTGGCGGTGGGGCTCGGGCTGACCATGGCGGGAAGATTGACGTACCCACCCGTCGCCTTAGTCACCGCAGCCGCGACATTGATCGCCCCGTAGCCGTACTTGTGGTTGACGAAGATGCCGGTGCCGCCCTTGTTCTGCACCCAGTCCGCGTCGGCTGGGTCGTTGCGGCGCGCGCTGGTCGCGAGGATGTAGCGGACGTCGCGCCAGGTCAGGTTCGGATTGGCGTTCAGCAGCAGCGCGACGGAGCCGGTCGCTTGGGGGGTCGCCGCCGAGGTGCCGTTGAAGCACCGGGTGTAGTTGGGCTGGCCGTTGAGATCGTTCGCCGACGCGCCGTTGTTGTAGCCGGGGGCGGCGGTGATGTCGGTGGTGGTGACCTGCTGGGTGTCACAGAACTCGCCGCCATAGGCCATCACCAGAACGTTGGCGCCCTCCTCTGAGTAGCTCGACTTCTTGCCCTGGTTGTTGAGCGCGCCGATTGCGAGCACACGGTTGTAGTTGGCCTGGCCGTCGTAGTCGCTGCGGTCTGCGTCCGAGCCGTTGCCCGCGGCCCAGGTGTAGACGGCGCCGCGGCCGGCGCGGCCAGTCGCGGTGCCGGTGTCGATCGCCGCGCGCCAGGCTGCATCGGACTCGAAGTACATGCCGGTGCTGTCGGTGGCGCCGTAGCTGTTGCTGTAGACGTCGTTGGTAGCGAGATCGAGAGTGATCGCGTGCGCGTCCGCGGCGCTGTTGGTGTTGCCGGGCGCGAGCAGGTTGTAGCCGACGAGCGAGGCGCCGTAGGCGACGCCGGTCACCCCCAGGCCGTTGTCCCCCTTCGCCGCGGCCAGACCGCCGCACGAGGTGCCGTGGCTGCCAGTCGAGCCCGACGGATTTCCGTACGCACCGCCGCCCGCCTGCGTGTAGTCCCAGCTCTTGTTGGGGACGACGTTCGGCGCCAGGTCCTCATGGAGAATGTCGAGGCCGTCATCGACGACCGCGATCCGGACTCCGGAGCCGATGTACGAGGGCCAGACGGGCGTGGCGTTCAGGTCTTCGCCGACGAGCGCGGCGACGCCGTCCTGGCCCAGCTGCCCCGTGTTCTTGAGGTGCCATTGGGTGGCGAAGAGCGGATCGTTCGGAGTGCTGGTGCCGCCGGCCACGGGCGTCGCCGTGACTTCGCCTGAAGCCACTCCCTCTCCGGCTGCACCGACCGCGGTGACGATGAAGTGGTAGGTGGTTCCGTTGACCAGGCCAGTGACCTGGGTCGACAAGGCGGCGATCGCGGTCGACTTCGTCGTCGACGCTGTCGTCACTCCGGCGGCGGTGCCGTAGTAGACGTTGTAGTTGAGCGCGCCCGAGACCGCGCCCCACGCCACGTTCACCGCTCCGTTGCCCGGTGTGGTGACGACGCCCATCGGTACGCCCGGGGCCACTCCACCGCCGCCTGCACCGCCAGCGTCTCCTCCGCCGCCCATGCCACCCATGCCGCCCGCGGTTCCGCCGCCAGTGCCGCCCGCGGTTCCACCGCCCGTGCCACCCGCGGTTCCACCGCCAGTGCCGCCAGTGCCGCCGCCAGTGCCACCGTTGCCGTTGCTGCAGCCGACGAACATCGCGAGGACGGCGAGCACGTACATGCTTCTGAGGACAGCCTTCACGCAGTCACCTCTGGCCGTTTGCGGTGGAACGCGCCTGTGTACCACGCCGTCTTCACTCACAGGCAGGCCTCGCGCTCGGCGGGCCGAAGGCTACGACGCCGTGGGGTAACCGCGGAGCATGAAGAAAATCACCACCCCGGTCACCGAGACATAGAGCCAGATGGGAAACAGCACCCGCGTCACCCTCGTGTGGCGGGTGAACTGCTTGCGCCAGGCGAAGTAGAGGGCGGTGAGCACCAGCGGCACCACCGCCATCGAGAGCAGCACGTGGCTGGCGAGGATGCCCAGGTAGAGCGTCTTCACCGCGCCCGCGCCCCCGAACTTCGTGTCGCCGTGGACGAAGTGGTATGCGACGTAGCCGACGAGGAACAGCGCCGAGGACGCCACGGCCGAGACCATGAAGTAACGGTGCACCCGGCTGTTGCCGCGCTTCACCGCGACGAAGCCGCACAGCAACAGCACCGCCGAGGTCGCGTTGAGGCAGGCGTTGACCGCCGGCATGAAGTGCAGGTCGAGCCCGCCGCCGCCCCCGCCGCCCCGAATCAACAGCAGCCACGCGAGCAGCCCCAGCGCCCCCGCGGAGAGCACCGCGTTGAAGACGAAGAACCGCTTGTCGCCGCCGACCGTTGCTTCCATCGCGACCGCTCTACTTGCGTTCCTTCGGGCAGACCGCGACGTCGGCGACCCGGATGTCTTCCGCCTTCTTCACTTCGGCCGCCGAGGCGGTGACCTGGGCCTGGGCCGCAGTCTGTGCGTCTGCCCACCGGGCGTCCTTTGCCTTCAGCGCCGAGGCGAGCGCGAGGCTTCGGCCGTCAATCTCTCCCTGGGCTTTGAGCGATGCGATCCACTGCTCGTCGGTGGTCACCATCGCCGCGCACTTGTCCTTCAAATCCTTGATCAACGCCCCGTTGGGTTTGGCTTTGTACTTCGCCACCAGCGCGTCGTAGGTCCTCAGCGCGTTGGAGCGGACGCCGATCTTCAGGGCCACGTCCGCCGCGGCCTGGGCGCGAATCAGGTCGAGCTGGATGAACTGCAGCTCGGGCTGGGCGTCCGCGCTCTCCTGCGTCGCGCCTGAGTTCACCAGCAAGAAGGGGTAGTGCACTGTCAGCTCGTTGGTGCCGCTGGTCGGCGGGAGCGCGGCCAGCTTCGGAGTGAGGCAGGCGATCAACTTCGTCGCCGCCGCGTCGGTGGTCGGATCGAAGCTGACCTCGGGGGCCTTGGGCGGCACGAACTTCAGATGGGCCTTGAGCGCCGGGGGGGCGGTCTGCGCCAGCGGGCTCCAGCAGTCGCACCACTGCGCCTGCTGCAGGCGAATCGACCCCGCGATGTCCGAGGCGGCGTTGACCCCGAGCTTCACCGCTGGGCTGGTGGGCCCATGGCGGAACTCCGCCGAGCCGACCACCGGGGGGCTGCCCTTCTCCAGCGGCTTGAACGGCAGCTTCTTCAGCGCCGCTTCGATGCACGCCTGACCCTGGGGTGTGAGGTTGGTGCCGGTGACTTCGAAGGCCGCGCCGGTCTCGCTCACCGTCGCCTTCACCGCCGCGGCTGACTCTGCCTCGGGGCCGCGGCTCTTCGGGTCGACGAAGCACTCGAGCACCGGGGGGCGCGAGAGCACCAGCGCCCCGATGACACCCTCGGGGTTGAGCGGGTCGGGCAGCGCCGGCGCCGGAGTGGTGCAGCTGCCGATGTCGAAGTGGCTGATGTTGACGATCTTCTGCTTCTCCACTGCTGGCGCGTCGGAGGACTTCGCCCCGGCGCCGCCGGACTGGGCGGACTTCTCGGTGGCGCA
Source organism: Archangiaceae bacterium (assembly GCA_043776025.1). Taxonomy (GTDB): domain Bacteria; phylum Myxococcota; class Myxococcia; order Myxococcales; family Myxococcaceae; genus JAYVRT01. Next base: position 9,272 of record JAYVRT010001027.1, read on the forward strand.
GGCGGCGAGGACACAGCAGGCCACGGCGGTCAGGAAGCGGTTCATGCCGCGCTCTCTACACGCTTAAGCCCTCGGTTTGCAGCCCGTACTCGATGTGGCCGGACCGGCCGCGGCACCGCTCATCCAACCCTGCGGTTGGGGAGGCGGCTTGCGGCGAAGTCTACCGGGTCCGCTGGCGGCGGGCGGCGATCAACTCTCCGACGATGCTCACCGCGATCTCCGCCGGGGTGAGCGCGTGGATCGCCATCCCCATCGGGCACCGCACCCGCTCGAGCTCCGCCTCGGTGAAGCCCGCCGCGCGCAGCCGCAGCTTGAACCGCTCCGCCTTGCGCCGGCTGCCGATGACGCCGAGGTACGCCGCCGGCTTTCGCAGCAACAGCTCGAGGCACGCCTGGTCCAGCGGGTGGTCGTGGGTGCTGATGCAGAAGTAGCAGTCCGCGCCGCCGGGCAGCTCTCGGGCGAGGTCGGCGGGAGAGCGCACCGTCAGCTTCATCTGGGGAAAGCGGGTGGGGTCGGCCCACAGCGGCCGCTCGTCGATCACCTCGACCTTGAAGCCGACGTGGTGCGCCAGCGCAGCGAGCTCCTGCGCGACGTGACCGGCGCCGAAGACGAACAGCCGCGCCGCCGCGCCGTGCTTCTCGAGGAACACCCGCATCTTTCCCCCGCAGCACATGCCGAGGTCGTGGGTGAGGTGGGTCTCGATCAGCTGGGTCTGGGCGTCGGCGTTGGAGAGCAGCGCCACCGCCGCATCGACGATCTGCTTCTCGATCGCCCCGCCGCCGACGGTGCCCCGCGTCTCGCCGCGCTCGAGCACCAGCATCTTCGAGCCCGGCTTCTGCGGCGTGCTGCCCTGGCTGTCGACGACGGTCGCGAGCACGAAGGGCGCTCCCGACTCGGTCAACCTGGCGATCTCGCTGTAGAGCTCCATTTGTGAGGGGCCAGCTTGCCTTTCCTTGGCGAGGGGAGCAAAAGCGCCAAACTTCGAGCTTGGGAGTTCTTTGCGATGCAGGGCGTCATCACCAGCCGAGACGTGTTGAGGTACCTGCCGCTGATCTGGCGCGAGTTCGGCCCCCGCTGTGCGATGCGCTGCGTCCACGCGGTGCTGACCCGGAAGAAGACCACCTTCCTCGACGTCGCCTGCACCCGCACCGGGCTCCTTCCTCAGCCCCCCGCCGCCTCGACCCGCCGGGTCTGGCGCTCGTAATACCGAGGTGTTTCGCCCACATTGCCGCGCATCAGCGCCCGAAATGGGCCGCATCAGCGCTTGCGATGGGATGAGCGGCAGACTCACAATGCCGCTCCGCTTTCCAAAGTTCCTGTCCGTCGAGGTGACCATGCCCCACCGGGTCCGTCTGTTCTGCGCGGTTTGTCTGCTGACGTCGGGGGCGGCCTTTGCGCAGGCCAACACCTGCGAGCCGATGTTGAAGGTCCCCCTGGAACGGCAGCTGCGCCAGCTGTCGCTCGACCTGCTCGGGCGTCCGCCGACGATGGTCGAGTACCGCGCCGCCCAAGCCCGGGGCTCGATCGCCGAGGCCAACATCAAGGCGCTGATGACCACCGAGGACTTCTACGCGCGGATGAAGACGTACCATCGCTCGCTCTTCCGGGCGAACGTGTCCGCCAGCGTCTACAACCAGGGCGACACCCGGCTCACCGACACCACCGACGGGG